>CATZIM010000055.1 GCA_958420075.1 uncultured Clostridia bacterium
TAAATACATCGGTCCTGTAGATGGACATGATTTGCCGGAATTGATTGAACTGTTCAAAAATGTGCAGCAGATGCATGGACCGATTTTGATCCATGTGAAAACAGAAAAAGGAAAGGGCTATCCTTATGCGGAAGAACGTCCCTGGGATTACCATGGTGTCAGCCCCTTTGATCTGCGGACAGGGGAACCCCTTTCCAAGAGCAATAAACCCAGCTGGTCTGCTGTATTTGGCAAAAAAATCGTGGAAATCGCGAAACGGAATCCAAAAGTTGTGGGTATCACTGCTGCCATGTGCAGCGGCACAGGATTCCAGAAATTCCGGAAGGAATTTCCGAAACGTTTCTTTGACGTTGCCATTGCGGAGCAGCATGGGACAACCTTTGCGGCAGGGCTGGCAAGTCAGGGCATGATTCCTGTTTTTGCGGTGTATTCTTCTTTCCTGCAGCGTGCTTATGACCAGATCATCCATGATGTGTGCATGGAAAACCTTCATGTGGTATTTGCCATCGACAGAGCGGGGATTGTAGGTGCTGACGGGGAGACCCATCAGGGGGTATTTGACCTTTCTTTCCTGCGTCATATCCCCAATATGACAGTGCTTTCACCCAAGAATGGATGGGAATTGGAAGCAATGCTGGATTATGCGGTGAACGTCTGCAAAGGTCCTGTGGCAGTTCGTTATCCTAGAGGGACTGCATCAGAAAACTTTGAAATGCAGCGTCTGCCCATTGAATATGGCAAGGCAGAATGGATTGCCAAAGGGGAAGACATTGCCATTCTGGCAGAAGGCCATATGCTGGATGCAGCTTATGGCGCAGTGGAACGTCTGCGGGCAGAAGGAAAGAATCCTTCTCTTGTAAATATCCGCTTTATCCGTCCTTTGGATGGAGAAATTTTGCGGGCAGTGGCAGAGAATTGCAGCCATATTTTCACAGTGGAAGATAATGTCCGGGACGGCGGCTTTGGTTCCGCAGTGCTGGAATTTTACAGCGATCATGACATTGCAGCCAATGTGAAAAACCTGGCGTTCCCTGATGAATACATCGAACAGGGGACACAGGCACAGCTGTTTGCGAAATATGGTCTGGATGCAGAAGGGATTTATCAATCCATCAAAAAAACGTTGGGAGAGTAAGTTATGGCAGAAAAAGTGGAAAAGGAACGGCTGGATGTGCTGTTGGTGCAGCGTGGGCTGGCACCGGGCAGAGATCAGGCGAAAGCATATATTATGGCAGGCAATGTCTATGTGGACGGCATGAAAGAAGATAAAGCCGGCACAAAGATTCCTGTAACTGCGGAAATCGAAGTGCGGGATGCAGCCATGAAATATGTCAGCCGCGGCGGCTATAAACTGGAAAAAGCCATGGAAGTTTTCCCCATTACACTGACGGATAAAATCTGTCTGGATATTGGCGCTTCCACCGGCGGTTTCAGAGACTGTATGCTGCAAAACGGCGCCGCAAAGGTATATTCCATCGACGTTGGATATGGTCAGTTTGCATGGAAACTGCGCAACGACCCCAGAGTCGTTTGTCTGGAAAAAACCAATGTGCGCTATGTGACGCAGGAACAGGTGCCCGATGCGGCGGATTTTGCGTCTATTGACGTATCTTTTATTTCCCTGACAAAAGTTCTGCCTGCAGTATTGGGCGTTATGAAAGAGGATGGACAGCTGGTTTGCCTCATCAAACCCCAGTTTGAAGCAGGAAGAGAAAAAGTAGGGAAAAATGGTGTTGTCAAAGATATTGCCGTACATAAAGAAGTCATCCTCATGATTGCGGATTATGCTATGGCAAATGGTCTGGGCGTGATGGGACTGGATTTCTCCCCCATCAAAGGACCAAAAGGCAACATTGAATACTTGATTTATCTGGATAAAAAACAGCCAGGTGCAACAAAAGAAGAAGTTCATACATGGGTAGAAGAAATCGCAGCAAAATCACATGAAGTTTTATAATGCTGCATGGGGGCGAAGGTATGAAAAAAGTAGGAATACTTCCAAATTTGGAGAAAGATAAGGATTTTGCGGTAACCAATCGGCTGCTGCAATATTTGAAATTGAAAGAGTGTCAGCCATGCCTGTCCATGAAGGCAGCAAAACTTGCCGGATTGGAGGAATATGGCTGCTTAGAAGAAGAACTGTATCGGGATTCGGATTTTCTGATCTCTTTGGGCGGTGACGGTACCCTTCTCGGTGTCGGCAGAAAGTCAGCACCCTATGGTACGCCTATTTTGGGCATCAATTTAGGGACGCTGGGATTTTTGACGGCAGAAGAGAAAAATCATGCGGAGTATGCCATCGATAAAGTGCTGGCGGGCGATTATAAAATGGAAAAACGCATGATGCTGCAGGCGACCATCGCCACAGATATGGAACGGATTGAAGGGATTCTTGCCCTCAATGATATTTGTATTACCAGAGGTTTGCTCTATAAAATTCTGGAATTCAATATTTATGTCAATGAGGAGTATGTGGATACCCTTCGGGCGGATGGTGTCATCATTTGCACACCTACAGGCTCCACGGCGTATAATCTGTCTGCTGGCGGCCCTGTTCTGAAAGCAGATGCGCAGATCATTGCCATTACACCCATATCTGCTCATACCCTCACCAGTCGTTCCATTGTGGTTTCGGCTGACGATGTGGTGACAGTGGAGATCAATCCCAGAGAAGAGGCGGATTTTACCGTCAGTGCCGATGGGCAGGATGCCTGGACGCTGACAGGTAAAAAAGTTGTGCAGGTGAAAAGAGCAAAGGAATATGCTTCCATTATCAAAACAAATCCGCAGAGTTTTTATGATGTACTGCGTCAGAAACTCAGCAGATAGAGAATAGAAAGGTTGTGACGAGTTTGAAAATTGCCAGACATGCGAAAATATTGGAACTGATCGAAAAATACGATATTGAAACCCAGGACGAACTGGCGCAGAAACTGTGTGAAGAAGGCTTTATGGTAACACAGGCAACTGTTTCCAGAGACATTCGGGAAATGAAACTGACAAAAATCGCCACGGAGCGGGGAAAACAGAAATATTCTGTCATTACCGGCAATGATACGGAAATTACAGAACGTTTGACACGTGTATTCAAAGAAGCAGTTGTAAAAATGGACTATGCACAGAATATGATCGTTATCAAGACACTGGAAGGTATGGGCATGGCCGTAGCGGTAGCACTGGATAACATGCAGAACCCGGAAATCCTGGGAACCATTGCCGGGGACGACACTGTATTCTGTGTAGTCAGAACACATAATCAGGCAGCGGTGATCATTGAAAAGCTGTATCGTATCATTCATAGTGCCTAAGAAACGGGGAATGTAAAAATGCTGGAACATTTGCATATCAAAAACGTAGCGCTGATTGCAGAAAGTGAACTGCATTTTGAAAAGGGCTTGAATATCCTCACTGGGGAAACAGGCGCCGGAAAATCCATGATTATTGATTCCCTGCATTTCGCACTGGGCGGTCGGGTAAACCGTGATTTTCTGCGGAAGGAAGAACAGTCGGCAGTGGTGGAAGCGTTGTTTTCTACAGAGAATCCGAAGGTTTCTGCTTTTCTGGAGGAAAACGGTATTCCGGTAGAGGAAGACGGTACATTGCTTATTGCCCGTACTTTGCAGGCATCAGGAAAAACCGTTGCCCGTGTCAATGGCAGTACGGTCACAGCCGGTATGCTGAAAGAGCTGGCAGGAGAATTGCTGGATATTTACGGACAGCATGAACATCAGTCATTGCTGAATCCCAGTCGGCATATCCATTTGCTGGACCGTTTTTGCGGCGAAGCATTGGAAGAAAAGCTGGTGGAATACCGCAAAGAATTCAGCAGAGAAAAAGAACTGAAAAAACAGCTGGAAATGCTCTGCGGGGAAGAAAGCAGCCGTGCCCAGCGCTTAGATATCCTCCAATTTCAGAAAGAAGAAATTGAAGGGGCAGCTCTGCGTGCCGGTGAGGAAGAAGAATTGCTGGAACAGAAGAAACGTCTGGGCAGTGTGGAAAAGCTTATGCGGTTGTCTGTGGAAGGTGTGGAACTGCTTTATGACGGCAGAGAAGGTATGGCTTCTGCCTGCGATAATCTGGGAGAGGCACTGCGGTGTTTGCAGGAAGCAGCGGCACTGGATAACAGTCTTTCTGAACTTTGTGAGCGCATGGACAATGTTTATGCTCAGTTGGAAGACGGTGCGAGGGAATGGAAGAAGTATACCCATTTGCTGGAAGCAGACCCGGATGCTTTGGAAAATATCGAGGAACGTTTGCAGACCATCTACCGCCTGAAAAGAAAATATGGCGGCAGTGTGGAAGCGGTTCTGGATTTTTACCAGAAAGCAGTGGAAGAACTGGATTTTCTGCTGAACAGTGAAGAACGTGCGGCGGAACTGGAACAGGAATTACAGATAGTTCATGAGCATATGACAGCTTTGGCTGGAGAAATCACAGCCATCCGGAAAAATACTGCTTTGCAGGTGCAGACACAGGTAGAACAGGCGCTGCATGATATGGAAATGGCACAGGCAAGATTTTATATTTCCGTGGAAAAGCGGGAAAATTTTGCTGCAGACGGTCTGGATAAAGTGGAATTTCTGATTTCTGCCAACGCGGGGGAGGACTTGAAGCCTCTGGCAAAAATCGCATCCGGCGGGGAAATGTCCCGTGTGATGCTGGCATTGAAAACAGTGCTGGTGGATGCAGACGAAATTGGTACCTTTATTTTTGACGAAATTGACACAGGTGTCAGCGGTAAGACTGCCAGAAAAGTTGGGGAAAAAATGAGTCTGCTGGGGAAAAAGCGGCAGATCCTATGTATCACCCATTTGCCTCAGATTGCGGCTATGGCAGACAATCATTTTCGCATAGAAAAACATGTGGCGGAAGGGCGAACGACCACAACCGTAGAAACATTAGATGAGAACGCTTCCTGTCGGGAGATTGCGCGGCTTATGGGCGGTGAGGAAATTACCGAAACCACCATGGCGGCAGCGAGAGAACTGCGGCGGGAAAAACCTTGAGGAAAACCCTCTTGACAAGTAAAATATACATTGCTACAATGAGTTTGTTCATCGGAGGGTGCGTAATACATAAGAGATTACAGCCGGATAAGATGGCAGGTGAAAGTCCTGCTTCTTATCCGGCTTTTTTTGTGAAAGGAGAAGTCTATGACACGGGAATTTTCGTTGACGGAAGGAAAGATCAGTACCACATTGCTGCGGTTTGCAGTGCCCTTTTTGCTTGCCAGCTTTCTGCAGGCGTTATATGGCGCGGCAGATCTGTATGTGGTAGGGCGTTTTGATACGGCGGCTGGTGTATCGGCTGTTGCCATTGGCAGTCAGGTCATGCAGACCATCACAGGTATCATATTGGGTATTTCCACTGGTGGTACTGTTTTGCTGGGCAGATGTATTGGTGAGGCAAATCCCAGAGGGGCAGCAAAAGCTATCGGTACCATTGCGTCTTCCTTTTTGCTGCTTGCAGTGATTTTAACGCCGTTGATGCTGTTTTTGACGGAATCTATTGTCAATGTCATGGAAACGCCTCAGGAAGCAGCGGAAGCAGCCAAAGCATATATTTTTACATGTTCCGCAGGGATTCCTTTTATCATTGGATATAATGCAGTCAGCGGCATTTTCCGTGGATTGGGCGATTCCAAAACACCTGTGTATTTTATATTGATCGCCTGCGTTGTGAATATTGGTGTGGACTTTCTGCTGGTAGGCGGTTTTGGCATGGGCGCCGAAGGGGCTGCCATTGCTACCGTTGCTGCACAGGCCATCAGCTTTTTCGCCGCACTGCTATATATTAGAAAGAAAGGGTTTTCCTTTCCTGTGTATAAAAAGGATTTTATCCCGGATACCAAGTCGGCACTGCAGATCTGGAAAGTAGGTCTGCCTTTGGCATTACAGGATGCGCTGGTGAATATTTCTTTTCTGGTCATCACAGCCATTGTAAATACATTGGGGCTGGTGCCTTCCGCCGCCGTAGGTGTTGTGGAAAAAATCATCATTTTCGCAATGCTTCCGCCTACCTCTTTTGCTTCTGCAGTTGCAGCCATGACAGCCCAGAATCTGGGGGCAGGAAAGGCAGAACGGGCAAGAAAAACACTGTGGTTCGGCATTGGATATGCATTGGTTTTTGGTGTGTTGTTCTGCATATACTGTCAATGGAACCCAGAAAGCATCACAGGGATATTTTCCAAAGAGGCAGATGTGGTCAGCGCAGCGGCAGATTACCTGCGGTCCTATTCCATTGACTGCATACTGGTTGCCTTTATTTTCTGCATGAATTCCTATTTCAGCGGCTATGGAAAATCGGTGATTGCTTTTGCCCATAGTATGCTGGCAACCTTTGGCGTGCGTATTCCTGCTACAGCGTTTCTGAGCCGTTATGCAGGGGAATCGCTGTATGTGATGGGATTGGCTTCTCCTTTGGCAACCTTTGTTTCTCTGGTGATCTGCCTGTGTTTCCTGCGGTATTTGCATCGAAAAAACGTTGGAATTTTGTAAGAAAATCATAACAAAACCATAACAAAAATCTGGTGATTTTCTGTTATGCTATAAAGAAATATGGCAAGGAGGCTGGAAGAGGATGAAAAACAAGCATTTGTGGCTGGCTCTGGGGGAAGGGCTGCTGTTTATGATACTTTTTCTGCATCGTTATAATCTGGAATGGATGTGTTGGGTACAGATGCTCATTTGCATCATTGTTGGAATTAAAGTTCTGGATCATTTGCGGGCATTTTATGAAGATAGAAGAATGGCTGGGAAAAAATAAAAAAACCCTTTTGCTGTGGAAAGTGATCTTTCCGCAGCAAAAGGGTTTTTTACGTGATTAATCTTTACGATATTCTTTTTCAGTCTGTGCAACGCGCAGCAAAGAAGGTTTTTCCATTGTGCTTTCTTCTTTTCGCATGGCGTCACGATCCAATAACCACTGCATATACATGAGCAGTTCTTCTCGGCTGTTTTTACTCAGTTGTGCATAATAGGTCTGGAATCGGTTAAATTCTATGGAATCATCATCTACCATATAAGGATGGCGAATGTCATTGACCCCCAGAAGATAATCCAGAGAAACATCAAAAATAGATGCAATTTTTTTTAAATCAGGGATGGAGGGCTGATTGCGTCCGGATTCATAGTTAGCAATAGCTGTGTAGCCATAGTTTAACATTTCTCCCAATTTTACCTGTGTCAGTTTTTTTTCTTTTCGCAGCATTTTCAGCCTGTCTTTAAATTCCTGCAACCTGCTCACCTCGTTTAAATTTTTCTTTTGCAGAAATTACTACAGTAATGTAGTAATAAATATGTATATTAATTATAAGTACAATAAAGAACCGAGAAAAGGCATTGTCACAGATAGAAAAATATTTTTGCCAATGTTTGCAATTTGCAAAAAATTAAACAGTTGTTCGTTTTCGCACTATTTTCTTTAATTCCTATTGACAAACTATGAAAAGTATGGTACATTTAATTCACATAAAGCATATAAGAATACTATGATATATAAAATGATAATTTGATTTAGAGGAGGACAAGACTATGGCAACAAAAATTTATATGGATCATGCAGCAACAACTCCTGTCAGAAAAGAAGTTCTGGAAGCAATGCTTCCTTATTTTACAGAGTATTACGGAAACGCATCCGGCATTTACGGCATTGCTAAGGAAAGTAAAAAAGCGATGGAAAAAGCAAGAGAACAGGTGGCAGCAGCTATCCACGCACAGCCTTCTGAAATCTATTTTACGGCAGGCGGCTCCGAAAGTGACAATATGGCACTGCGGGGTGTGGCAGAAACACTGAAAGATAAGGGCAATCATATTATTACCACAAAAATCGAACATCATGCGATTTTGCACACTTGTGAATATCTGGAAAAACATGGTTTCCGTGTGACATATCTGGATGTAGATGCAGATGGTAAAGTGAGACTGGAAGATCTGGAAGCAGCTATCTGTCCAGAAACCATTCTGATTTCCGTGATGTTTGCCAACAACGAAATCGGCACCATCGAACCCATTGCGGAAATTGGGAAACTGGCACATGAAAAAGGTATTTACTTCCACACTGATGCCGTACAGGCAATGGGTCATGTTCCCATTGATGTAGAAGAAATGCACATCGATCTGCTGTCCATTAGCGGTCATAAACTGGGTGCACCCAAAGGCATCGGCGCCATTTATATCCGGAAAGGCGTACGCATCACACCTTTGATTTTCGGCGGTGCACAGGAAAAGAAAATGCGTGCAGGTACAGAAAACATCCCCGGTATTGTAGGTCTGGGCAAAGCAGTAGAACTGGCTGCCGCAGAACTGCCGGAAACAAGAGCGACGCTGGAAAAAATGCGTGACAGACTGATTCACGGCATTCTGGAAGCCATTCCTTACAGCAAGCTGAATGGTCATCCTACAGATCGTCTGCCGGGTAACTGCAACATTTCCTTTGAATTCATTGAAGGTGAATCCATGCTGCTGCTGTTAGACGCTTTGGGCGTAGCAGCATCCAGTGGATCTGCTTGCACATCCGGTTCTCTGGATCCTTCCCATGTGCTTCTTGCTATCGGGCTGCCTCATGAAAAAGCCCATGGTTCTTTAAGACTCACACTGGATACAGACAACACAGAGGAAGAAATTAATTTTATTTTGGAAAAACTGCCTCAGATTGTAGCAAGACTGCGGGAAATGTCTCCCCTTTATGAAGAAGTCAGCAAACAGGCAAAATAATATAGATACAAAGAGAAGGTTATAGATTTATTGTTTGAATACGCAGGAGGAATGATTTATGGAATACAGTGCAAAAGTAATGGATCATTTTATGAATCCCAGAAACGTAGGTGAAATTGAAGATGCAAGCGGTGTTGGTACCGTAGGCAACGCAAAATGCGGCGATATTATGAAGGTATATCTGCAGATTGAAGACGGCATCATTCAGGATGCAAAATTCAAAACATTTGGCTGTGGCGCAGCCGTAGCAACCAGCTCCATGGCAACAGAACTGGTGAAAGGCAAAACCATTCAGCAGGCATTGGAAGTAACAAATAAAGCAGTTATGGAAGCACTGGATGGGCTGCCCCCTGTGAAGGTACACTGTTCCTGTCTGGCAGAAGAAGCTCTCCACGCAGCACTTTGGGATTATGCAGAAAAAAATCACATTGTCATCGAAGGTCTGAAAAAACCTGTCAATGACATTGATGAACTCCATCACCATACAGAAGAATAAATGAAATCAAAAAGTCCGATTCTCTTTCGGGAGCATCGGACTTTTTCTGTATTTGGAAACAGAAGGAAAGCCTTGTTTCCCTGTGGGGCATATGGTACCATGAGAAACGAAAAACGTAAATAACATAAGGTCGCTGAAACCATGGT
>CATZIM010000056.1 GCA_958420075.1 uncultured Clostridia bacterium
TATTGCTGGTGTAGACTTACCAAGAGAAAAACGCGTTGAAGTTGGTTTGACATACGTTTATGGCATTGGCCATTCCAGTGCTGTTCGTATTCTGAAAGAAGCAGGCGTAGACCTGGATACAAGAGTTAGAGATCTGACTGATGAAGAAGTTGCTAGAATCCGTGACGTCATCGACAGAACTCAGACTGTAGAAGGTGATCTGAGAAGAGAAATCGCTCTGAACATCAAACGACTGATTGAAATCGGCTGCTACAGAGGCATTCGTCATAGAAAAGGCCTGCCTGTAAGAGGTCAGAAAACAAAAACAAACGCAAGAACAAGAAAAGGTCCTAGAAAGACTGTTGCGAACAAGAAGAAATAATTGATTTCATGAAGGAGGTTTGAAGAAATGGCTAAGAAAACTGTGAAAAAAGCTACAACTCGCAGACGCCGTGACAAAAGAAAAGTAGAACGTGGTCAGGCTCATATCCAGTCTACTTTTAACAATACAATCGTTACAATCACTGACGCAGTAGGTAATGCTCTGTCCTGGGCATCCGCAGGTCAGCTGGGCTTCAGAGGCTCCAGAAAATCTACTCCTTATGCTGCACAGATGGCAGCAGACACAGCTGCTAAAGCTGCTTCCGACTACGGTCTGAAAACAATCGAAGTTTTCGTTAAAGGTCCCGGTAGCGGACGTGAAGCTGCAATCCGCGCTCTGCAGGCTGCAGGTCTGGATGTAACACTTATCAGAGACGTTACACCCGTTCCTCACAATGGTTGCAGACCACCCAAACGCAGAAGAGTATAATTTTCAGGAGGTGTAAGAATAATGGCTAGAGATAGAGTACCAGTATTGAAAAGATGCAGATCCCTGAATCTGGATCCCATCTACCTGGGTATTGATAAAAAATCCAAAAAACAGAATTTGAGAGCAAACAGAAAAATGAGCGAATACGGTCTGCAGATGAGAGAAAAGCAGAAAGCTAAATTCATCTACGGCGTACTGGAAAAACAGTTCCGTGGCTACTATGCACAGGCTGAAAAAATCGCTAAAAAAGAAGGTATCCCTGGTGAAAACCTTCTGATGCTGCTGGAAATGAGACTGGACAACGTTATGTTCCGTCTGGGTTACGGCAGAACAAGAAAAGAAGCTAGACAGATCGTTCGTCACAAACACGTTACAGTTAACGGCAAACCTGTAGATATCCCTTCTTACCAGGTTAAAGTTGGCGACGTTGTTGAAGTAAAAGAAAAATACAAAACCATTCAGAGATACAAAGACGTTCTGGCTGTAACAGACGGCAGACTGGTACCCGAATGGCTGACAGCTAACCACGATGCACTGAGCGGCACCGTAGTTGCAAAACCCACAAGAGCACAGATCGATGTTCCCGTTGAAGAAACACTGATCGTCGAACTGTACTCCAAATAATCAATCTCGATTGTGCAGTGAAGTCAATTCTAAAGCCGCAAGGCATTTTTCCTTGCGGCCATCTATCATAAAAAAGGGAGGTTTGAATGAGTGTTTGAATTTGAGAAACCTCGCATTGAAATTGCTGAGATGGCACCGGACGGAACTTATGGCAAATTTGTGGTAGAACCTCTGGAAAGAGGCTATGGCACAACTCTGGGCAACTCCCTGAGAAGAATCCTGCTTTCTTCCCTGCCTGGCGCAGCAGTCAGCAACGTAAAAATTGACGGCGTACTTCATGAATTTAGCGTGATTCCTGGCGTAAAAGAAGACGTAACAGAAATCATCCTGAATCTGAAAGGGCTGGCAATCAAAAACACCAGCGAAGGCAACGAACCGAAAATTGCGTATATCGACATGGAAGGCGAAGGCGAAGTCAAAGGCTCTGACATCAAAGCAGACAGCGACATCGAAATCCTGAATCCTGACCATCATATTGCGACACTTTCCGGTGGCCCTGGCAGCAAACTGTATATGGAAATCACCATTCAGAAAGGCCGCGGCTATGTTGGTGCCGACAAGAACAAAAAAGACGATCAGCCAATCGGCATGCTTCCGGTAGACAGTATTTTCACACCTGTTACAAGAGTTAACTTCCTGGTTGAAAATACTCGTGTTGGTCAGATCACTGACTATGACAAGCTCTCTCTGGAAGTCTGGACAAACGGAACCATTGCGCCCGACGATGCAGTTAGCTACGGTGCAAAGATTCTGAATGAGCATTTGAACCTGTTCATCGATCTTTCTGACAATGCGAAAGATGCTTCCATCATGGTTGAAAAAGAAGAAGGCAAGAAAGAAAAAGTTCTGGAAATGAGCATTGAAGAACTGGATCTGTCCGTGCGTTCTTACAACTGCCTGAAACGTGCAGGTATCAACACCGTGGAAGACCTGGCAAACAAGACAGAAGAAGAAATGATGAAGGTAAGAAACCTGGGCCGCAAGTCCCTGGAAGAAGTACTGAACAAAATGGCGGAACTGGGACTGGCACTCAGACCCAGCGACGAATAATCGGCTACTATTATTTACTGCGAAATTACGACACACGTAAGCCCGAAGAAGCAGTGGGGTCGGGGTAAGTTTTGCAGGTGAGAACAAGGAGGATTCAACAATGCATGCATCCGGATATAGAAAACTGGGTAAAACAACTCCTCAGAGAAAAGCTCTGCTGAGAAACCAGGTTACAAACCTGTTGTACCACGGTAAAATCAAAACAACAGAAACAAGAGCGAAAGAAGTAAGAAGAATCGCTGAAAAACTGATCACTCTGGCTGTGAAAGAAAGAGAAAACTTCGAAGAAGTTGAAGTAACAGCAAAAGTAGCGAAAAAAGACGCTAACGGCAAAAGAGTGAAAGAAGTTGTAAACGGCAAAAAAGTAACTGTTTATGACGAAGTTAAGAAAACAGTTAAGAAGGATAAACCTTCCAGACTGGCAGCTAGACGTCAGATGCTGGCTTACCTGTACCCTGTTACAGAAGTTCCTGCTGATGGCAAAAAAATCAGAAAGAACAGCAAAAAAGTTGACATGGCTGCAAAAATGTTCGACGAAATCGCTCCTAAATACGCTGGCCGTAACGGCGGTTACACAAGAATTGTGAAACTGGGCGCTCGTAAAGGCGACGGTGCGATGGAAGTTATCATCGAACTGGTTTAATTTGCATGAGAAAAGACATACACCTTTGTGTATGTCTTTTTTTTATGCCAAAGCATGGTTTTCTGACAACATAAAAAAGCCGAAATCTGCATAGATTCCGACTTTTTTATTAGGTTAGGAGATATACAATGAATGTTATTTAGCGAATAGATGTGTTTGCAGAAACCAGTGCCACGGGTTCTTCTGTGGTGGTTGTTTCTGCTACAGGAGCGTTTTCCAATGCGTTGGATGCCTGGAAAGAATATGTCATACCTGTGGCAAAAGACAGGGAGAATACTACGGCTGCTGCAATCATTAATTTTTTCATGTTCATACTGGAAAACCTCCTTTGTCGAATTTTTTCTTTTCATGGTGATATCATACCATAGAAAAGTGAATCGTAGGTTACAGGAAGGTAAAGTTACCGTTACAGCTTGTTTGCACTTGTGTTACAGGAATATCTCAGAAAACAGAAGAATTTTTTAAGACAAATGTCCTTTTGTCACATCTCTGTAAAGCATAGAAAGAAAAGGGGAAAAGCCGTTTTTTCTTGACTTTTTGGCGGAAAAAAGGTATCTTATTGATAGCTGTGAGTATTTTTTACCATAGACTTTAAGTGTGAAAAATATGATTTTCACGGAGGAAAAAGGTGAACAAAGAAGCGATGAAAATGGTGAAGGCCAAAGATCTGACTTACGAATATGTAAGGGTTTTGGAAACGGATCATGGCACAGTGGAAGAAAAGGTTGCGGCCTTGAAAAACGTAAACATCGAAATCAACAAAGGTGATTTTGTGGCGGTGCTGGGACATAACGGCTCTGGCAAATCTACCTTTGCGAAACATATCAACGCTCTGGTACAGCCCACAGGCGGTACCCTCTGGGTGGATGATATGGATACAAAAAATGACGAACTGGTTTGGGAAATCCGTCAGACAGCGGGGATGGTATTCCAGAATCCCGATAACCAGCTGGTAGCAACGGTGGTAGAAGAAGACATTGCTTTTGGCCCCGAAAATATGGGCGTAGAGCCAAAGGAAATCCGCAAACGTGTGGATGAAGCTCTGGCAACGGTGCGTATGAGTGAATATGCCACCCATACACCCTCTAAGCTTTCCGGCGGTCAGAAACAGCGTATTGCCATTGCTGGTGTGTTGGCTATGAAGCCCCAGTGCATCGTACTGGATGAGCCTACAGCCATGCTGGACCCTGTGGGACGCAGAGATGTCATGGAAACCATCGAACGACTGAACCGGGAAGAAGGGATCACCATGATCCTGATTACCCATTATATGGATGAAGCCGTACGGGCAGACAAGGTCTTTGTCATTGACGACGGGGATCTGGTGATGCAGGGCACACCAAAGGAGATTTTTTCTCAGGTGGAAACTTTGCAGAAATACGGTCTGGACGTGCCGCAGGTGACAGAAGTGGCTTATTTGCTGCGGAAGGAAGGCGTAGACCTGCCTGCGGATATATTAACGATTGAAGAAATGGTAGGTGCGATATGTCAATTAAAATCAACCACTTGACCCATGTTTACAATCCCGGTACGGCATTCGAAAAAGTTGCTTTGGATGATGTGACACTGGAAATCCAGAAAGGGGAGTTCATTGGTCTCATCGGTCATACAGGCTCCGGCAAATCCACATTGATCCAGCATCTCAACGGCATCATTTCTCCCACATCTGGGGAAATTCTGCTGGACGGGGAAAACATTCATAAAGACAAAACAAAGCTGAAGGAAGTGCGCCGCCGTATCGGTCTGGCCTTCCAGTATCCCGAATACCAGCTTTTTGAAATGACAGTATATAAAGATGTGGCTTTCGGTCCTACAAACCTGAAGCTGACAGAAGAAGAAATCCATCGAAACGTTGTTTCCGCACTGGAAACCGTTGGCATTTCTGAGGAGATTTACGAAAAGTCCCCCTTTGAACTTTCTGGCGGTCAGAAACGCCGTGTAGCCATTGCAGGGGTACTTGCCATGAATCCCGAAGTGCTCATTCTGGACGAGCCCACAGCAGGTCTGGACCCCAGAGGCCGTGACGAAATTTTGCAGGCAATCAAAGACCTTCATGATAAACGGGGCATTACCGTTATTCTGGTAAGCCACAGCATGGAGGACGTGGCAAAACTGGTGGATCGCATCATTGTAATGCACCGGGGCAAAGCGGCTATGCAGGGCACACCCAAGGAAATTTTCTCCCATGTGGAAGAACTGGAACAGATGGGTCTGGCGGCTCCTCAGGTAAGCTATGTGTTCGCAGAACTGAAAAAACGAGGCTATGATGTGCCTACAGACGTATATACCGTCAAAGAAGCAAAAGAAGTATTATTAAAACTGGTAAAGCAGGTGAAATCATGATTCGGGATATAACCATCGGACAATATTATCCGGCAGAATCGCCGATTCATCGGCTGGATGCCAGAGTAAAAATTGTCGTAACATTTTTGTTTATTATTTCACTGTTCGTTGTCAATACCTTCATTGGGTATGTCTGCGTAACAGCCATTTTGGTCGCAGTGATCAAAGTATCCAAAGTGCCTTTGAAATTCATGCTGAAAGGCTTGAAAAGCATTGTTATCATCATTCTCTTTACGGCGGTCATCAACCTCTTTTTGACCCAAGGGGAACAGGTGATTTGGGAATTTGGCTTTCTGCATCTGACATGGGAAGGCATTTACATGGCTGTGAAAATGTGTGTGCGTCTGGTACTGCTCATTGTGGGCTCCTCTGTGCTGACGCTGACCACAACACCCATCCAGCTGACAGACGGCATTGAGTACATCCTGCGTCCTCTGAAACGCATTGGTGTGCCTGCCCATGAAATCGCTATGATGATGACTATTGCCCTGCGTTTCATTCCTACACTGCTGGATGAAACAGATAAGATCATCAAAGCACAGCAGGCAAGAGGGGCAGACTTCGACACAGGGAACCTGATGCAGAAGGCTAAGAGCATGATTCCTATTCTGGTGCCTCTGTTCATTTCCGCGTTCCGCCGGGCAGAAGAACTTGCTATGGCTATGGAAGCCAGATGTTACCATGGGGATGAACACAGAACTCGCATGAATGTCATGCACATGGAAAGCCGGGATTATCGGGCAGTTGTGCTGACAGCGGTGTATCTTGTGTTTGTGGTGGCACTGCGTATCGCAGGAAATTATCTGCCATTTATGATTTGAGAAAAAGGGTGTTGGCGAAAAACAGGTTTCCATTCAAAAAACAATATTTGTCTTTTTCTTGATTTTTGAAGGAAAACGGACTGTAAAACATTCCTTATATCATTCAAGTAAAAAGAAGATAGCCGGAAGCCCTTTGATTCCTAAGGATTCCGGCTATTTTTTTATGAAGTCAACACCTTTTGTTTTCGGGAGGGGAAAACATGCGAAATCGGGAAATTTCATTTGTCAACGTGGTGCTTTGCCTGTTGGTCATGTGGATTCATATTTGTTCTGTGGCGGTGACAGGACTGCCTAAGGAAAATATCTCCTTTTTTGGAGTATACGTGCCTTGGCGGCTGTCTGCCTTTGTGGTGCAGGGATTTATCTTCCTGTCTGCCCTGAAATATTTCCGTAAGGAAGGGGCATTTTCCTACGGCTCTTTTCTTTGGGGCAGAATACGGAAAATCGGTGTGCCTTATGTCATTGCTGTTATCATTTCCTATTTGGGACTCATTGATTTGGGGTATTATACCTTTGATGCGGGATTTCTGGGAGAATCTCTGCTCCTGGGGAATATGATCGCGCCTTTTTATTTCATCATTATCATTTTCCAGTTTTATATTCTGATGCCCTTGTGGCGGAAAATGACGGAAAAAGTAGATTTCTGGGTAGCAGCATTGGCGTCTGTGATGCTCATGCGCCTGTTCCATGGCGGATTGCCTGCCATGATTGGGATTATTTCTCCCGGAACGGAATTCATCTATAATGACCGTGTATTTACGTCTTATTTGGCTTATTGGGTATTGGGCTGTTACGCCGGAAAATATTACGATAGATTTTTGGACGGAATTCGGAAAAATCAGGGCGTACTGCTGACAGGCTTTGTGATTTTTGTATTGGCTGACGGACTTTTGAGTTACGCCAATAACCGGGGCTTTTTCCGGGTATCTTTTCTGGAGGATGTCCATACCCTTTATGTGTTCTGCGCCATTTTGTTTTTGTTCTGGCTGGGGAAAAAGCTGGCAGAACGTGTGATGGCATGGAAAGTTGTGCAGGGCATTGACCGTATGAGTTTTTATTTGTATTTGTACCATGGCATTTTCCTGTATTATGTGCAGGATGCCTTTTTGAACCGCTTTGGTGTGGGCCCTGCCAAAGGGCTTTTGCTGCGGGCAGTGTGCTGTTATGGCATGACGGCTGTAGTAGGACTTTTGGCATGGTATTGGAAAAAGAGAAAGGGGAAACAAAACCCATGAGAATCTTACTGACAATCGCATATGATGGCACCCGATACAGTGGGTGGCAGAAACAGAAATCACCGGAAGTGCTGACGGTGGAAGGAGAAGTGGAAAAAGCCCTGCGGACGCTCTTTCGTAATCCGGAACTGGAATGTATTGGCGCCAGCCGTACAGACAGAGGCGTTCATGCTTTGGGACAGCGGGCAGTTATTGACGTAGAAACCACCATTCCGCCGGAAAAAATTCCGCTGGCCATCCGTCCCTTTTTGCCGGAGGATATTGTGGTGACAGCGGCAAGGGAAGTGCCGGGGGATTTCCATCCTCGGTACGACTGCATCAAAAAAACTTACGAGTATCATATTTATCAGAGCCCTTACAAAAACCCCAAGGAGCGGCTTTACAGCACCTTTGTATATAGTCCGCTGGATTTGGAAAAAATGAACGAGGGGGCAAAGGCTTTTGTGGGAACCCACGATTTTGCGGCATTCTGCGCCGCAGGCAGCTCTGTTTCCACTACCGTTCGCACCATTTTTGACTGCCATGTGGAGCAGGAAGGCCCTCATATCCGCATTTTGGTCACTGGAGATGGCTTTTTGTATAATATGGTACGGATTCTGGCTGGCACCCTCATTGCTGTGGGACAGGGGAAAATTCCACCGGAAAAGGTGGCGGAAATCATTGCCGGCAAAGACCGCAGACAGGCAGGACAGACAGCAGAGCCTCAGGGCCTGACTTTACGGGAAATTTATTACGATTTGCCTTAGAAAGCCCTTGACAGCGGCATTTTCAGGTATTATAATAATAAAGCTGTTATTTTGATTTTGAAGCGTGTTTCACGCTTTGAATATATGTTTCTCAAGGTGGGACTCAATAAGTTATGTGGAAAGCCACATAATGGAGATTACGGCGGTATTCCCGTATCGTTCGTAAAGTCAAAGAGTCAAAGGAAAATATTATAAGGGAGGTAAAAGAACCATGAGAACTACTTACATTGCGAAAGAAGCAGATGTAACAAAAAAATGGTACGTTGTTGACGCAACAGACCTGACACTGGGCCGTCTGGCTTCCGAAATCGCAAACATCTTAAGAGGTAAAAACAAACCCCAGTATGCACCCAACGTTGACATGGGCGACTATGTAATCGTAATCAACGCAGAAAAGGTAGCTGTGACAGGTAAAAAACTGACACAGAAACTGTATCACCACCACACAGGCTACATTGGTGGTCTGAAAACAGTAAGACTGGACAAAATGCTGGAAACACACCCTGAAAGAGTAATCGAACATGCTGTAAAAGGTATGCTTCCTAAAAACGCTCTGGGCAGAAAAATGTTCGGCAAACTGCATGTATATGCTGGCGCAGAACATCCCCATGCAGCGCAGAAACCTGAAGTACTGGAACTGAAATTTTAATCGAAGGAGGAAAGCATCATGGCAGCAGCTAGATATTACGGCACAGGCAGAAGAAAATCTTCTGTAGCTAGAGTTTACCTGGTACCCGGTAACGGCAAAATCACAATCAACAAAAGAGACATTGATGAATATTTCGGTCTGGAAACACTGAAAGTTATTGTTCGTCAGCCCCTGGAACTGACAGCAACAACAGCTAAATTCGACGTTCTGGTGAACGTACACGGCGGTGGCTTCACAGGTCAGGCAGGTGCTATCAGACACGGCATCTCCAGAGCTCTGCTGCAGGCTGACGGCGATTTCAGACCCGCTCTGAAAAAAGCTGGCTTCCTGACAAGAGACCCTCGTATGAAAGAAAGAAAGAAATACGGTCTCAAGGCAGCTCGTCGCGCGCCTCAGTTCAGCAAGAGATAATCTGCTGTTCAAACCGTATCAA
>CATZIM010000057.1 GCA_958420075.1 uncultured Clostridia bacterium
GCTTCTTTATAATAATCCTGTCCTACTTTGTAGACTTCGTCTTGGATAATCTCATTTTCGCTGTTATATACTTTGACTTTGAATGTATCGCCATTCCAGTCTTTGTATGTATCCGGCAGTTCAATGCCTGTTTTGGTGACACAGCCCTTATCTCTTTTCCATTCCCGATTTTCTACGGTGATGGTCTGGAGCAAAGTATCCTTTGCGCTGTCATAAAGCTCTACTTTCGCAGGAATCTGGGAAGCGTAATCTTTCACTTCCACCTGGAATGTCTGCTGGTGCTCTCCCACAGAAATGGTGATGGTCTGTTTGCCCGCTTCTTTCGCTGTAAAGATATGACCATTTTCCATGGATGCGGCAAAACCTCTGCTGCGGCATTCTGCCCATCCATTCAGACGCTGGGAACTGCCTTTTTCTGTTTTCAAAGAGATATTCAGGTTATCCAGCTGGAAAGACTCTCCAACGGCATACTTCTTGGGCACCAGACTGGTATCCAGTGTAAAGGATGCCACAGCGGAAGTATCCGCAGAGGTATCCAGATTTACAATATAATTTTCGTATTTCCAGCCTGCATAATCATCTCCGGCAGCAACGCCTTTCAGCGCAAATTTCCAGGAATTATAGCCATCTTCAAAAACACCATCTGCCAGTTTCTTATCATTGTCATAAATGGCCATGGCCTTGATGGAACCTTCTGTTTCCAGACGATAACGGAATTTGTTTTCCTCCAGCTGAATCTTCTGGGTTTTATCGTCCTGCATGGTCACCAGAATATGTGTGGGTGATTTTTGTTTCACTTCATCCAGAAAAGCAATGCTCACGGGGAGGGTAGTCTGAGAAAGTTCGTGGGTGAACTTCACAAGCAATGTGCCGTCTTTCATGCCTTCTGTCTGCTTTGTGATAGTATCGCCGTTTTTGTAATTGGTAACGATGCCGTATTCCTGCAATTGGTCGAATGTTACCACTTTTTCCTTGCCGTCTGTCATATGCAGTGTCAATTCTGTGTGGCTCAAATCCAGCGGCGTATTGAATTTCGCAGTCAAGGCAGGTTTCTCCTTGAATTCCATCCATGCGATCTGCTGGTCTTTCTGATCCAGACCATACTGTTTTGCCTTGGCCAAAGCGTTTTCCATGGCGCTGAGATGGCCTTTTGCCGTTTCTGTGGCACCGCTGACCGCGTCGAAAGCATCGCCTTTTTTCTCTGTCAGTGCCTTGGAAAGACTGGATAAATCAGACAGACCTACAGCTTTTTTCAGGATATTTTTCCCGCCTGCGTAAAGGTTATTGGTATCGTCTGTATACTTGATGGATTCCGCATTGGTGATGACACCGTCTTTTACTGTCACTTTCACCACGTTGGGACCTCTGTCAGGGTAATAACGTCCCCATGTGGCTGTGCCGTACCATTGGCCATCTGCGATTTTCCCCTCGGGCTGTGTGGGTTCTGTCTTACCGGAGAAGTCAAAGAGCAGACGTACATAACCGCCGTAAGAATCGTATTCTGTGTAGTGGGGGAATGTCAGTTCCAGCGCTTTGCCGTCAATGGCTTTTTCCACCGTATAGTCAGAAAGGGTTTCCCCTGCGGCATTAGATACCTTGATGGTGAAGGTGTCTTTTTCCCATTTCTCATATGTTTCCGGCATCTTCACATCATAGAGGGAATACATGCCTTTGGCGTTTTTCCATTTCTCACCGGAAATGGTGATGGTCTGGATGGGTTCTCCTGTTTTAGAGGACAGTTCGATTTTTGCAGGAATCTGTTTTTCGTAATCAATGACCTGCACATCGAAGGATTGTGTTTTGCCATTGTTCTTGATCTGGATGGTCTTTGTGCCCTTCTGGGCATCTTCTTTGGTGAAGATATAATCCTGAGCTGGTTCCGCTGTAAAGCCTTTTGCTTTGCAGGCATCCCAGCCTTCTTTCCGCTGTTTGCTGCCTTTTTCCGTCACCAGATTGATGTTCAGAGGGCTTAAATCCAGCTGATACCCCACGCCGTATACGGTCTGGAGCAGTTCTGTATCCAGCGTAAAGGATGCCACGGCAGAATCGTCTGTCTGGTTGTCGATGGAAATATAATAGGTATTGTATTTCCAGCCAGTGAAGCCCTCACCGGGAGAAACTTCCCCAAGGAACGCCTCCCAGTCGTTATATTCCTCATGATAAACAGCCGCTGTCAGCAGCCGGTCATTGTCATAGACCTCGATGTTCTTGATCTTGCCTTCGGCTTTGATGCTGTAATTGAATTCGTTTTCATCCAGCTCCATCTTCTGTGTTTTGCCGTCGGCAAATGTAACCAGCAGATGGGTAGGCAATTTTCTCGTGGTCTTTTTGGATGCCACCACTTTGGCAGGCATCACAATCAAGCCATCATTCTGGCGGAACTGCACCTGCAAAGCACCATACTGGTTGACACCCGGTGTATCTTTCGTAATGACCGTACCATTTTCAATATTGGTGGTGATGCCATATTCGGAAATCTTGTCAAAGGGTACGGATTTTGTCTGTCCATCCGCAAGATGTACGTTCAGCACAGTACCTGTTAAATCCAGTTTTTCACCAAAGTTCATGTTTGCCTTGGGCTTTTTCTCAAAATCGAACCACTGCACATTCTGTTTCACCTGATCGGAACTGTATTTTTCCGCACGAAGGACAGCGTTTCTCAGTGCGCTCAAGTGGCCTTTGGCTGTTTCCGTGGCGCCGGACACCGCGTCGTAAGCCGCCCCTGTTTTCTGGCGGAGCTGTGCTTCCAGCTTGTCCACATCTTCTGCATTTCGGATGCCTTTTACATGGTTCAGCACATTCTGTCCTCTTTCGAAGCTTTCGTCCTCAATGTGCTTTTCGCTGTATGCCGCAGAAACCTGTCCATCTTTCACAACAACGCGGACAATGTCTGGCCCTTTCGCCTGGTAATACAAGCTGTCTGTACCAGTGCCATACCATACGCCATCCGCCAGAACACCCTTCTGTTTTTCTTCGGAAGAACCACTGGAACTGCTGGAACTGCCGGAGGAATGTTTCTTCTTTCTCACAGGAATTTCTTCTTCCGCGCTTTTCTGGTCTGTGGTCACAGTGGTTTTGGGCTGGACTTCTTTTCCGCCAGCCTGCACGCCGGAAACATTGTCCCCAGTGGTGACTTTTGTATTTTCCGTAAAAACCTGCACTTGGTCTCCGCTGGCATGGACTTCGCCTACACTGCCTGCGCCACTGATTTGGGTTCCTTTGGCCTTGGCTTCCACCTTGGATACCGTTCCATCTTTTTCCACCTGGATTTTGGCATTTTCCGCACCAGATTCCACCTGCACTGCGCCGATTTTTCCCTTTTCCACCGTCAGGGACAAAGGCTTGGAAATCTGCACTTTATCAAAATCACCGGATAACTTGGTGTCACTGGAAAGGGTCACATCTCCCAAAGAACTGTCTGCCGCAGTGAAATTGGTCTGGGTGGGATGCACTGCCAGAACCCCTTTTCCGGCAGTCGTTTTAGAAAATTCCACGCCATCTCCGCCGCCGCGGACAAGGATTCTGCCTTCCACTTTCACATTATCCAATTTCACACGCTGTGCGCCGTCAGCAATGACCAAATCCCCTTTGACGGTCACATTATGCAATGCGGCATCATCTTTCCGTACAATGAGATTGCCTTCCAGATTGGCATCTGCCGTTTTTCCATCTTCAGCGATGTTTCCTGCCAACTGGTAAAGAACCTGTGAAAATTCCGCTCTGGTAATGGGCGCAAGGGGACTGATCTTCCCTTCATTGCCATGGATATATCCAGCCTCAACCATAGCCGCCACAGCATCTCTTGCCCAAGGTGCAATCTGGCTGCTGTCTGCATACTGCTGCAAAACATCGGTATTGGACTCATTCAGGCAATAAAATCTCGCCAGCACCGCAAAAACTTCCTGTCTGGTGATGGGCGCTTCCGGACGCAGCATGCCGCCATCCCCCGCAAATGTGCCCATCTGCACCGCCTTTGCCATATCTTCATAGTACCAAGCTGTCGTGGGTACGTCTGTATAACCGGTCAGTGAAGCCCCTTTCACTGCACCGGCAAGGCGATTGAGAATTGCCGCCATTTCTGCCCGTTTCAATGTGTCATTGGCACGAATCTTTCCGCTGTCGCCACTCAGTAAGCCATTGCTAACCGCATAAGACAAAGCATTGGTTGCCCAGTTGTTTGGGAAATCCGAAAAGTCCCCCGGCGAAGCCGCCAGCACCGGTGTCGGTATGGCGATGGACGCTGCCATCAATGCCGCAAGGACTCTTTTCTGGTGTTCTTTTCCCATGTTTGTATCACTCCTCTTCTCCTTTTTACATAAACTATGCTGTTTTCCCCATGCATCCCCGTTTGGGAAAACGATTTCCGCCCTTTAGTTAGCATATGCTAACCAGTGAATTCAATATACCATGTCAGACATTTCTTGTCAACAACAGTTTTCCCTGCAACAAAAAAACGGCATTTCTGCCGTTTTTTAAATGCTCATGTCCATAAGACCATAGGGTCTGCCGTTTTGGGTGTATACATATCCCGCAAACCTTCTGTCATCAGTATTTTTCCGTCATCTGTCATCATAACCGCGTCAAACAGGTCTTTGTGTTCCTTCCAGAACGCCTCCGCTTTTTCCGGTCCCATAATAAAAAGTGATGTCGAAAGGGCATCGGCCAATGTGCCGTCCTCACTGACAATGGTCACGGAAATGAAGCCGTTTTCTGCCGGATAACCGGTTCTTGGGTCAATGATATGATGATACACTTTGCCGTTTTCCGTAAAATTCCGCTGGTATCCGCCGGAAGTGATAACTGCTTTGTTTTCCACATCTAAAATGCCGAAATAATCCTCCGGATTTCTGGGGTCTTCCAAAGCCACCCGCCAAAGACTGCCGTCGGGCTTTCTTCCTAATGTCTGGACATTTCCCCCCAGAGAAACAATGCCGGAAGTGACGCCATTTTCCCGATAAATTTCCATAATCCGCTGGGAGGTATAGCCCTTGGCAATGGCACCCAAATCCACAGTGACGCCATCCAGCAGTGTTACCGTATTGCCTTCCATATGCACCTTAGACCCATCCACTTTTGCCAGCTGTTCCGCCAATTCCTCCGATGTCGGCACACGGAAATTGCCGTCACGGAACCCCCACAGCTTCATGACCGGCGTAATGGTACAGTCAAAAAGTCCGTCTGTTTCCTTGGATACTTCCATCGCTCTGGAAATCACAGCAAGGGTATCCGCCTCCACCTGTCTTTGTCCCAACTGGTTCAGCTGGTACACATCGCCGCTTTCCCCAGTAACAGACAGCAGTTCATCCAGTCGCTGGATTTCCGCGCTTGCCGCCTCCACAGCCTTTTGGGACTGCTCTCCATAGGCGCAGACATTCATGTAGGTATCCATGGCGAATATCTCCTCTTTGTAGGGTGTCAGTCCCGATTTGGCTTCATATCTGTCACCGCAGCCCCCCAGCAATGCGGCACAGCAGCATACTGCCAACACCATTTTTTTCATAAATTCTTTCCACCTCCATATAGTTAGCAACAACTAATCTTGTAAGACAGCATATCATTTCCTGATTTTTCTGTCAATATCCTTATCAGACAACAAAAAAGATATGCGCCGCAGCTTTATGTAGAAAACGAGGGAATCATTTTCTTATAATGGCTTTTACAGCGCATATCTTTTTGTTTTCAAAAAGTGGAAAAGGGGTGTTTTTTTAATTGTCTATCAGCAGGAAACCAGTTCCAGAACGCCTCTGATGTCCTGTACTACATAATCAGCGCCAGCTGCGAAATAAGTTTCTGCTGCTTTTTTGTTTGCTGCTTCTTTTTCTTCTTTGGACAGCCCTTCGTATTCTGCCTGTGTCAGACCCAGCACGGAGCTGCCTTCGATGATGCCTACGGACACCATACCAGCGTTTTTGCCTTCTTTGATGTCAGATACGGTATCGCCTACCTTCATGACTCTGGAAACATCCTGCAGTTTCAGGGTTTCCATGTTTTTGAAGATCATATAAGGATAAGGTCTGCCGCATTTGCCTACTGCGTCGGGGCTGAACCAGCAATCAGGTTCATAACCTTTTGCTTTTGCACCGGGAACCACCACTGCCATCATTTCATCAGTATAGCCTGTGGTGGAGCCGATTTTCAGACCCATTTCACGCAGTTTCTGGATGGTTTCTACCACATAGGGCTTAGGTTCCGCAAAACGGCTGAGGATTTCCATGATCTTCTTTTCGAAGATTTCATAAACATGCTGCACATCTTCCTCTGTCCAATCTCTGCCCTGTTTTTCCTTCCAAAGGTCGTTAATTCTGTCCATGGAAAGCATGGTGCGGATGTGGTCGATTTTCAGCATACCCATGGGTTTGCGCACTTCTTCCAGTGTGGGTGTGATGCCGAATGCTTCAAATGCTTCCACAAAAGCCTGCACAGGTGCAAAGCTGCCATAGTCTACAGTTGTTCCAGCCCAGTCAAAAATAATTCCGTCAAATTTCATGCCTTTTTCTCCTCCACATAACTTCTGAAAATTTCACACAGTTTTTCCATGTCTTCCTCATAGATTTCACCGATATGACCGATACGGAATGTTTCCGCGTCTGTGAGCTTGCCGGGGTAGATGGCATAGCCGCGGTCTTTGATGTACTGATACATTTCCCCGAAATCGTAATGGGTATTTTCAGGATAATAGAATGTGGTGATGATAGGGCCCTGTGCTTCCCCTTCAATGAAAGGTTTGAAGCCCATTTCGCCCATGTGTTTTACCAGATAATCTTTGTTGTTTTTATAGCGTGCATGTCTTGCGGGAATGCCGCCTTCTGCATCCAGTTCTTTCAGTGCCTGCCAGAATGCCAGCACCACATGGGTGGGAGAAGTGAAACGCCATTTGCCGTCTTTGTGCATGGTTTCCCACTGGTCATACAGATCCAGAGAAAGGCTTCTTGCTTTGCCTTTGCTTTCCATGAGTTTGTCTGTGCGGCAAATGATGAAGGAGAAACCGGGTACACCCTGAATGCATTTATTGGCGCTGCTGATGATGAAGTCAATGCCCCATTCCCCTACAGGGATATCTACGCCGCCAAAGCTGCTCATAGCGTCTACGATCATGGTTTTGCCTGCCGCTTTCACAACTTTTGCCACAGAAGCGATGTCATTGAGGATACCGGAAGTGGTTTCGCTGTGTACCATGGAAACATGTGTCACCCGAGGATTTTCTTCCAGCAGTTTTGCCACTTTTTCCGCAGAAGGCATCTGGTCATAAGGTTCATCGTACATGATGTAGGAAATGCCTGCATGTTTTGCAATGTCGCCCATACGTTTGCCGTATGCACCGTTGGCACAGATCAGCAGTACATCGTCTTTGCCGATGACGCTGGTCAGTACGGATTCCACACCGAATGTGCCGCTGCCCTGCATGAGAACAGTGGTATATTCCGGTTCGGAAACGTGTGCCAGTTCCAGCAGTTTTTCACGGATGGCACGGGTGATTTTCTTATAATCTTCATCCCATGTGCAGTGGTCGTCCATCATCTGCTGTTTTACAGTAGCGGTTGTGGTCAGGGGGCCGGGTGTCAGTAATTTATAATGTAACATGTCTATACTCCTTCAAATTTCTTTCTTTTCTCAACTTTCTACAGATGTTTATTTGCAGCTTTCGGACAGTGCCTGATGGCTTTCCAGCAGTTCTACAGTCAGAGGTTCTGCAAATGTCTTAGGATATGCGGATGCGTTTTCGGAAGATGTTGTTTCACCTTCATACAGTGCGTTGGGGTAATATTTCTGCAGTTCGCTTCTGCCGTTTTCAATGATGCACTGTGCCATTTCCTGTGCCAGAGGGTTTGTTGCGTCGCCTTTATCTACCACTGCAACAGATTCTGTCAGGGAGAAGTTACCTTCTGTAGGGTCAACATAATCGATGGGCAGACCTTCTGCTTTGTCTGCAACTGCCTGCTGACGCAGACCGAAACCAATGGCAACTTCACCGGCACGTACTTTTTTCAGAGGTGCGGAACCGGAGCTTTCGATGTGAGGGCCAGCGTTTTCATAAATGCCTGTCAGCACTTCTTTCGCGCCTTCTTCACCATATTCGCTTACCAGTGCCTGAATCAGCAGCCATGCTGTGGAAGAGCTCTGGATGTCTGTCACAGAGATCATATCTTTGTAAACAGGATTTGTCAGGTCTTTCAGGCAAGTAGGCATAGGCAGATTGTTTTCAGCCAGCATTTCTGTGTTGACGATGATAGCGCCTTCCTGAGATGTGATGGGTGCGCAGTATGTTTTTTCACTGCCGTCCAGCAGTTTGTAAGTGAAATTCAAATCCTGGAACATGTTCTGCTGTTCCTGTGCGCTGTCGATATAAAATGTGCTCAGTGTGATCAGGTCAGCTTCGATGTTTGTGCCTTCTGCCAGCACTTTGCCGCCCAGTTCGGATGTGCCGAATGTCTGGAACATATACTGATTGGCATAACCATTTGCGTCCAGTGTTGCTTTCATGGCTTCCACAGCCTCGTCGTCTGCGTTGGAATAAATGATGACCTGTTCACCGGAAGTCGCACCGCCGTCAGCAGTTTCTTCTGTGCCGCTGCAGCCAGTCATTGCCAGTGCGGAAAGGGTCATAACCCCTGTCAACAGTAATGCCAAAGTTCTTTTTTGTTTCATTGTTCTTTCTCCTTTTTCTTGTTTTCTCTTTTTATTACATACCCCAGAATTCCTTTTACAATCAGGTTGGTTCCAAGGATAAACAGCGATAATACAAATACTTCGTTGAATTTTGTGTAGTACTGCAGTTCTTTGATCTTTGTGGTCAGTACCATGGTTCTTGCGCCTGCGATAAAGATGACCGCGCTGACAGTTACCATGGCGTTTACGAAGTAGTAACTGAATACTTCCAGAATGGTGGATTTCATATTGGGTGTTACGATTCGCACAATGGTCTTCATCCAGGTGTCACCCATAAGAGATGCGGTGGTTTCCCAGGAGCTGTTCAGTTTTTCCAGGGAGTTTTTCATCATCAGATAAGGTGTGGAGAAGAAGTGTACCACGTTACAGAGAATCATCAACCAGAATGTATTCTGCAAAGGTGTGCCGGAAAAAATCAGCATGTACGCAATACCGATGACCATACCGGGAATGGTGTTGGTAATGAGGGCAATGCTGTTGATGATGCCTTTCCA
>CATZIM010000058.1 GCA_958420075.1 uncultured Clostridia bacterium
AGGGGGATTTCATTTGAAAAAACATGCTTTTATTTTTGATATGGACGGTGTGCTCATTGACAGCCAGCCTGTCCATTATGACGCTGACCTGGAAACTCTGGCACATTTTGGTGTACAGCTGACACGGGCAGATGTAGAACCCTTTGCAGGTACTACAAATCCTGTGCGTTTCCCTATGTATCAGGAAGCTTTTCAGGTGCAGGCAACGCCGGAAGAAATGATGGCATACCGTGAAGTTGTTGTTCGCCGGATGTTTGTGGAAAGCAATGCCCACGCCATTAAAGGCACCAAAGAACTGCTGGACAATATTCACGCAGCAGGCTATCCTGTTGCGCTGGCGTCTTCCACAGATCCGGAGCTGATCCGCTGGATACTGGAAACCATTGGATTACTGCCATATTTCGACAAAATCGTCAGCGGAGAAGAAGTGCCTAAGAGCAAACCGGAGCCGGATGTTTTTCTGGAAGCTGCAAGACAGTTGGGGGCAGCGCCAGAAAATTGCTTTGTCATTGAAGATTCTACCAATGGCATTCGCGCTGGTAAAGCCGCAGGTATGTGGGTACTGGCATATAAAAATCCCACCAGTGGGGAACAGGATCTTTCTCTGGCAGATAAAGTGACAGACGATTTTACAAAAGTGAATGTGAATACATTTCCGGTGAATGAGGAGGAAAATGCATGAAGATAGAACAGGCGGCTTTGTTTGGCGCAGGCTCCGTTGGGGGCAGCCTGCTGTGCAGACAGCGTGAAAATCTGGATAAGATTAAAGTCATTGTCCACGGTTCCAGACGGGAACGTATGGAAAAAGATGGTCTGCTCACCCGTGGGGAAACATTCTTCCCGAAGATCTGGGAAAAAGGTTCTTATCCTGATCTGCTCATGGTAGGTTTGAAAAATACACAGCTGAAAGCATCTATTGAAGAACTGCGGGATTATGTAGGACCCAATACTATCCTGATGCCTTTGATGAATGGCATTTCCGCTTCTGAAGAACTGCGGGAAGCTTTTCCGGAAAATACCGTTTTGACCGCAGTGGTTTATGTGGATGCCAGAAAAATCGGCAACGAATTGTTCTGCGGAGAAACATTTCTCATTCAGATTGGAGATGCAGAAGAAGTGGTATTGGAATCCATAAAAGAAGCGTTGCTTTCCTGGGGAATTTCCTGCCAGATCTGCGCAGATATCACCAGACGTCAGTGGCGGAAATGGATGATGAATGTAGGCACCAATCAGGTTTCTGCGATTTTGGGTGCCAATTATGGCCAGTTCCAGCAGAAGGAAGCTGTGCGAAATATGGCGCTGGCTGCAATGGCGGAAGTGGTTGCTGTTGCGGAAGCGGCAGGTGTAGATCTTCATGCGGCAGATGTGGCTGCGGCGGGAGATAGCGTAAACAAGTGGAGTGCAGAAGGAAAATGTTCTATGCTGCAGGATGTGGAAGCCCACCGCCTGACAGAAGTGGAATCTTTTTCCGGTAAACTTGTGGAGCTTGGCAAAAAATATGGTGTGCCGACACCTATCAATGAAACTTTATATGCTTTGATTCGTGCAAAAGAAGCAATGTATTCTTAAAGAAAAAGTCTTTCTTCATTTTTGGAGAAAGACTTTTTTAATGGAAATTCGGGCAGTTCTTTCTGTTTCGCTTTTCAGTTTGGGGCTGATACGGTATAATCGGAGAAAGAACAGGAGGAACCAAAATGGACTTACGAGAACGATTGAGAACATACGGAGCGGGAAATGCTTATCCTTTTCATATGCCGGGACACAAACGGCAGAAACAGCAGAGCAGCCTGTTTCCTTATGATTTAGATATTACGGAAATTGATGGATTTGATAATCTTCACCATGCGGAAGGTATTCTGGCGGAAGCCATGGAACAGGCGGCAAATCTCTGGGGCAGCAGAAAAAGCTTTTTTCTGGTAAATGGCAGCAGTTCCGGTTTGTTGGCAGGCATTCGGGCTTTGACAAGGCGTGGTGACAAAGTTTTGATGGCGAGAGGATGTCATCGAGCGGTATATCATGCTGTAGAATTGTGCGGTCTGCATCCTGTATATATGCAGGCGGAATGGGTGGAAGAAATGCAGATTTCCGGCAGCATCCAGCCGGAAACCGTAGAGAAACACTTGCAGGAACATCCTGACTGCAAGCTGGTGATTCTTACAAGCCCTACTTATGAAGGCGTGGTCAGTGATATCGCTGAAATAGCGAAAGTTGCCCATCGGTATGGTGCGTATCTGTTAGTGGATGAAGCTCATGGTGCTCATTTGGGCTTTCATGAAGGATTCCCTGATACGGCAGTCCATCTGGGGGCTGATGTGGTTGTGCAGAGTCTGCATAAAACATTGCCTTGTCCCACCCAGACAGCCATTTTGCATGTCTGCACAGAACAGGTGGATGTGACAGAAGTTGGCAGACAGCTCTCTGTATTCCAGACCAGCAGTCCTTCTTATGTATTCATGGCGGAAATGGACGGATGCATTTCTTTATTGGAACAGAAAAAAGAGAGCCTTTTTGTGGCTTATGAAAAAAGATTGGCATCTTTTTATGAAAAAATGGAGAAACTGGAACACATCAGATTGTGTCAACCAGAAATTTCTCCTTTCGTGTTTGGTCATGATAGAGGAAAACTCCTCTTTTTTACAGGAAACTGCAATTTGTCAGGGGTAGAACTGGCAGACATCCTGCGGGAGAAATATGAGTTGGAAGTGGAAATGTCCCTATCTTTGCATACCTTGGCAATGACCAGCATTTTCGATACAGACGACGGGATGGAACGGTTGGCAAAAGCTATTCTGGAAATAGATCAAGAAGTATTGCCGATAAAGCAGTCTTTGGCAAAAGGACAGATGGTGCTTCCGCAGATGGTATGCGGCATGGAAGAGGCTTTGCAGGGAGAAACCACTGAAGTAATGCTGCAAGACAGTCTTGGAAAAATTGCGGCGGATTTTCTTTGGGCGTATCCACCGGGGATTCCTCTTGTTGCGCCTGGGGAACAGATTTCAGACGAAGTATTGGTGCAGGCTTTTTATATGCAGAAAAACGGCGTCAATGTTCAATGCGCTTTTGCAAAAGATGGAAGGATTCGCGTTTGTTTTTGTGAATGATGTGACATTTTTTGGTTCAAACTTGAAACACGGCTTTTTTTGTGATAGAATACGAACAGGTATGTCTTAAAGGAAAAGACGTCCGTAAAAGCAAAAGGGGTGATATACATGAAACACATTCAGACATTGAATACCCGTGATCTGGCTGCAAGTGTTAAACACAGCGGCTGTGGCGAATGCCAGACATCCTGTCAGTCTGCTTGCAAAACTTCTTGTGGTGTTGCAAACCAGCAGTGCGAAAACAAATAAGAAGCGACAGGATAAGTCGCTGCCCTTTTCGGGCGGCGACTTTTTACGCATAATCCCGAAGATGGCTTCGGATCAAATAGTATATAAAATAGAAAGAGGATTTTTATGATTCATCAGTACAAGTTAAACGGTTACAACATCGTACTGGACGTTTACAGTGGTTCCGTGCATGTTGTGGATGATGTGGCATATGACATCATCGGTATGTATGAAGGACATACAAAAGAAGAAATCACAAAGGCGATTCTGGAAAAATACGCAGATAATCCAGAAGTAACAGCCGAAGAAATCGCGGATATTCTGGAAGGGGTAGAAGAACTGAAGAAAACAGGCAAACTCTTCACAGAAGATCTGTACGCAGACATTGCGGCAAATTTCAAAATGAAAAACAACGACATCAAGGCTCTGTGTCTCCATGTGGCACATACCTGTAACCTGACATGCGATTACTGTTTTGCAAGCCAGGGTAAATATCAGGGGGAACGTGCCCTTATGAGTTTTGAAGTTGGGAAACAGGCACTGGATTTCCTCATTGCCAACTCCGGCAGCAGAAGAAATCTGGAAGTGGACTTTTTCGGCGGCGAACCCCTCATGGACCGGGATGTGGTGAAACAGCTGGTAAATTATGCCCGCAGCGTAGAAAAAGAACATAATAAAAACTTCCGTTTCACACTGACTACAAATGGTCTGCTGGTTGATGATGATGTCATTGAATTTGCAAACAAAGAAATGCATAACGTGGTACTGAGTCTGGACGGCAGAAAAGAAGTTCATGACAAATTGCGCCGTACTGTTGGCGGTCATGGCAGTTATGATGTGATTGTACCTAAGTTCCAGAAATTTGTTCAGAGCAGAAACAACACTGGCTATTATGTACGTGGTACTTACACACATGACAACATTGATTTCACAAAGGATATTTTCCATATGGCAGATTTGGGCTTTACAGAACTGTCCATGGAACCTGTTGTTTGTGATCCCAAGGAACCTTACGCTTTGACAGAAGCAGATCTGCCTGTACTTTTTGAACAGTATGAAATTCTGGCAAAAGACATGCTCCGCAGAGAAAAAGAAGGCAAGCCCATCACTTTCTATCATTACATGATCGACCTGACAGGCGGTCCTTGCGTATATAAACGTGTAACTGGCTGCGGCAGCGGTACAGAATATATGGCAGTTACCCCTTGGGGCGAACTGTTCCCTTGCCATCAGTTCGTAGGTGATCCTGCTTACAGTCTGGGTGATATCTGGAAAGGCGTTACCCATCCCGAAGTGCAGGATAAATTCCGCAAATGCAATGCTTATGCACGTCCTGACTGCAAAGACTGCTGGGCAAAACTGTACTGTTCCGGTGGCTGCGCTGCCAACGCTTACCATGCAACAGGTGACATCGCAGGCGTATATGAATACGGCTGTCAGCTGTTCCGTAAACGTATGGAATGTGCTATCATGATTCAGGTAGCAAAACAGGTACAGGAATAATTTTCTGAAAATAGCATTATTGAGCTGGAAATTTTTGAATAATCGAAAATTTCCAGCTTTTTTTACAGAAAAAATAGATTGTATGTTCTGATATGCAAAGTCAACAAAAAGAACATATGTTTTTATAATCTAGTTGCACAAAAAAGAAGAGAATCTGGAAAGTACATTGAAGCACATTTCGAAGTGTGATATAATCTGACAAAGCACCTAAGGAGGGGATAGGATGAAAAAGAAGATTGGTCTGCTTTTAGTGGCGGCTTTGCTGATTTCTGTGCCAAACTGCACCAATGCAGATGGAGCCACGAAAGTTGAAATCAATGGGAAACAGGTGGCATATACAAAAGAAGCAGGTACGCCTTTTGTGGACGATGCTGGAAGAACACAAGTTCCGTTTAGACAAACCATGGAAACATATGGTTGCACAGTTTCTTGGGACGGAACCGAACAGATGGCAATTGCCCAAAAAGACGGTATTACGGTGGAAGTACCCATTGGACAGCCTTATATTTATCGCAATGGGACAAAAGTGGAGAATGATACTGCTGCATTGATACAGGACGGCAGGACATATCTGCCTATTCGTGTGGTGCTGGAAAGTTTTGGTGCCAAAGTTCAGTGGAATGGGGATACCAATACAGTTGTTGTGACTTCTGGTGGACAAACAACAGAAAATGGGGATATTCAAGTACATTTTCTGGATGTTGGTCAGGGGGATGCCGCTCTTATCAATGATGGAGAGTTTGAAATCCTCATTGACGCAGGTGTATCAGCAGAAGGAACGAAGGTGGTACAGTATCTTTCAAACTATGTAGATGGTGATCTGGATGTAGTTGTTGCCACCCATGAAGACGCTGACCATATTGGCGGTCTGCCTGCGGTGCTTGATGCGTACACCGTAGAAGAAGTGGTGGATAACGGCAGAACCAGTACCACAAAGACATATCAAACCTATTATGGTAAAGTGCAGGCAGAAGGTGCAGACTATGCTGTGGATACAGCGGCGCAGAACATCACACTGCCAAGTGGGGCTACATTGGAATTTTTACCCATCACAGCTGTTTATGATAACGCCAATGATAACAGCGTTGTGACAATGCTTACCTATGGTGATGTGGAAGTATTATTTACAGGAGATTTGTCGGCGGATGTAGCAGATGCCAACAGCAGTCTGTTTTCCGATGTGGATGTGCTGAAAGCGGGGCATCATGGCTCCAGAACTTCTGTCAGCAGTCAGTTCCTACAGACAACGAAACCAGAATATGTAGTCATTTCCGCGGGACTTGATAATTCTTACGGACATCCCCATAAAGAAGCACTGTCTGCTTATCTGAATACAGGCGCGGATGTTTACGGAACATTCCGTTCCGGCGACATTGTCATGACAACAGATGGACAGCAGATTTCTTTTGATACTACCAAAACACTGACACTTTCTGATGTGGGTGCAAAATCTACAGGAACAACTCCAGTGCAGAATCCTGTTACACAACCGGAACAGCCTTCAAAGCCAGAGGCGGAAACAACAGTAACTTATGTTGGAAATAAAAATTCCAAAGTATTTCATCGTGCTTCCTGTTCTTCTGTTTCTCAAATGAAGGACAGCAATAAGGTGTCTTTGAGCAGCCGGGATGCAGCCATTTCTCAGGGATATCGTCCTTGCGAAAATTGTCAGCCTTAATAGATATGTATAAAAAACAGTATTTGGCTGTTTTATAAGCATAAAGATAGCCAGAATCCTTAAGTAAAGGGTTCTGGCTATCTTTTTTTCAGGATTTGAAAAGGATTGTTTTCTTTGTTGAGATAGCTGTTGCGCTTTTTTAAGAATCAAGTAAAACATGTTTTCTGAATTGGAAATTGCTTTTGTTCTGCTTTTTAATTGCCTTTGCTGCTCAATGGATTGCTGCGTTCTTCCCAAAAGATGTTGTTGTCTGGTTCCGCTTTACCGCTGTCACTGTAATGGGCATTCTGACGAATTTGATATAAATCATTTCCGGAAACAGTGTCTTTGGGTGTCTTTTTGTGTTGTTGATATTTCTTTTTTGTCATTTTGTATCACCTCTTTCTATATTGTTTGCTATGGTACCTCTTTTTATAAAGGAAAGTATTTGGAATTTTTCAGCAAAAAAAGAACATAAAATGTTTAAGCTTTGTTTATGTCATGTTCATATTTTGTTCAAATTAGTAGAATATACTAATTACAACAAAGAAAATAAAGAAAGCAAAAAGCGATTCAGATATAACAGGAGGAATGAGATATGTATAATCCAAATGAAGATAAAAGGGAAAATGAAAACAACATGGAGCCCATCCATGGATATGGTGAAAATGGACACGAAGAAAAAGTGTTCAACGAAAATGAATACAGCGAAAATACATCCAATGCATACGAATCCAAAGATGTAGAACAGAATGCAGCAGAGGATGCAAAAGTGGAAGAAGTAAAAAGTGAACAGTCCCAGCAGACATATCACAGTGAAACATTGCGGGACTACACACCGGAAGATGCACAGCCTATGTGTTTTGAATCTGAAACAGCAGAAAAAGCAGACAGCACAGAGAATATGCATCAGGAATCTGTGGGAGAAGAAAGAACAGAAGAATCTGTTCATGCAGCTGGTCCCAGAGAAGAACGCAGAAAACAGGAAAAAAACAAAAATTGCTATGCAGAACATGTGAAAAAACACAGCAAGAAGAAAAACAGTGGTTGGGCAAAACTCATTGCAGGCTGTCTGATTATTGGTCTGGCAGGTGGTACCGGTATTGGCGCAGGCTATGGCGTAGTAGAACAGCATTATGAAAATGCAGGTGGCAGTACAGTAACATCATCCGGTACCATGAACGTGGAAAAGACAGCAACCGGAACAGGAATGTCTACTATTGATGTAGTACGTGCCGTAAAACCTTCCGTTGTAAGTATCACTACAAAAATTGAAGGTGTAACTTCTTATTATGGTGCTTTCAGTGTGCCTTATGAAGGCGAAGGCGCCGGCAGCGGTGTTATCTTCTACTCCGATGACGATAAAATTGCTATCGTAACAAATAACCACGTTATTGAAGATGCTACAGAAGTATATGCTACCATCAATGATACAACAAGCGTACAGGCAAAAGTCGTTGGTACAAAGAGCGATTCTGACCTGGCTGTACTGACCATCTCCTGGGATGATCTGAGAGCAGCCGGCATTGATGAAGTAACAGTGGCAACATTCGGCGATTCCGATAATCTGGAAGTCGGTGAAAGCGTCATTGCCATCGGTAATGCTATGGGCCTTGGACTTTCCGCAACAGATGGTATTGTCAGCGTGAAAAATCAGACCATCAGTGTGGATAACAACACATTGAATGTAATTCAGACAAGTGCAGCCATCAACAGTGGTAACAGTGGCGGCGCTCTGGTAAACAGCCGTGGTGAAGTAATTGGGATCAACACAGCAAAATACAATTCTTCTATGGCAGAAGGCATGGGTTACGCAATTCCAAGCAATGAGGTTATTTCTGTAGCACAGGATCTGCTGGAAGACGGTACTGTAACTACACCTTATATCGGCATCATGGGCACAAGCATTACCTCTGAAAATGCTTCTTTGTATAAACTGCCTGTAGGTGCGCTGATTGTAGAAGTAACAGAAGGCGGTCCTGCGGAACAGGCTGGTATCCAGGCAGGGGATATCATCACAGAATTCAATGGAAAAACAGTTATGGACATGGATTCTTTGTCTGAATTAGTAAAAGAAACAGAAATTGGTCAGACTGTTTCTGTTCACGTCATCCGTAACGGAGAAAAAGGCATGGATTTACAGCTGACGATCCAGGATAAAAACGCATAAAGCTATTGCAAGCTTTTTATATAGATAAAAGGGCAGATGCAGAAGCATCTGCCCTTTGTGGTTTTATGAAAAACGGCGGAATTTTTACAAA
>CATZIM010000059.1 GCA_958420075.1 uncultured Clostridia bacterium
GGTTTCCCCTTTGATTTCAATCAGCTGCGGTCTTTCAGAAAACTCAATAAAATGATTGCGGAAAACCCCTTTATTCCGTTCTGCGAAGTAAAGTCCCAAGGACAGTGCCACTGCCGCGGGAACAGGTTTTCTACTGCAATACATAGACCCAGAAGTATCAATGACAGCGAGGGCATTTTCTTCTCCGCCAAAATCAGGCAAAGCAGCCCATGTCGCATTCAACGATGCCTTTTCTTCCGGAGAAATGCTATTCCGTCTTGCATGCAGATAAGATTCTACCAATTCATAGGGTGCCACATGATCCGCATGGAGCTTTGCATCTCCAGTACTTGCTTTGGAGAGAAAAGCTTGATATCTTTCTCTGTCATTCCGCCAGAAAGCCATTTTGTATTTGAACAGCGCTTTAGAGGGCTGCTGTTCATAATCGAAGGTATAATCTTTTTCACGCAAATGATTCTCAATGATATGTATTTTGGCTCTAAGGGCTGTCAAAGCTTTTCTGTAGGCTGCGTCGTTTATGCCAAAGGCTCTGGCGACTCTTTTTGCCTGGTGTACGGTTTCCCCATTGGACGCATTGACAGAAGGCAGCCATTTTCCCAAGAGAGAAACAGATTTTCCTTCTGCAAGTTTTTTCAAATCCGCTTCAAACTGTTTCCGCAGATAAATCAGCATCTCTTTTTCACAGGGTGTATCTATCAATGCCAAAAGGTCATCATAACGGCCATATTCCGCTACATAAGTCAGGTTTTTCTGAACAGATGCAGGTTCGTTTTTTGCCAGCCAGCAAAGAATTGTCCGAAATACTTTTCTTTCGCCCAATCCACCCCGAATATCTCTTGCAAAGAAAAGAAGTTTCATGGCTAAATCCGCATCTTCTGTATACGCCTGCACAAAACGCGCAATGATTTCTTTTTCACTTTGTCCGCGCAGCGCTCCAATGGTGGCAAACAAATCCAGACATTTAGAGCCAGTAGAAATATATGCAGCTGCACCATTTTCTGTTGTAGTCATATTAGCTTCCTGTTTCATGTATTGCAACATAATGATCCTCCTTTTCTTTATTTTCACAAGGCACCATATAAAGCGGGGCCAGCCCGCATCAATGGTCTGAAACCATCGAATGTGAAGTAATGTCAAATAAAAATTGCTGTTGGTGCCTTTTTCAATTTTCACAAGGCGCATCTTTTACAGATTTACATCTGCCTGCACCGAAGGTTTCTAGCCTTCTACAGTCCGATTGCTGTCTACGCCTTTTTTCATTTTTACAAGGCGCAAATTTCGCAGATTTCCATCTGCCGTTGTTGAAGGGTTGATTCGTCAACAGTCTGTATTGGGTTTGCTGTATGCGCCTTTCATTCAGAGAATCATTTCCTAGTACTGATATGTATCTCTTTTGGATTTGTTCTCTGTTTGTATCTTTATTCTACCTGTTATTTCCAAACTCATCACGGAAAAAAAGTTGCGAACATCAAAGTCCGCAACTTTTTTGATCCAGCAATCTTTGTTTTATCAAGTCCACAAAATGCTGTGGAGCCGTTACTTTTATCAATGGTCCAAAAGAAAGAATGCGAATGACCATCTCCGTTTCATCCTCTTTGTCATAAACAACCGTAATACGATAATGCTTGTCATCCAACTTTTCTGCCTCTTTTTCGCAATGAGCAAAATGAAGCAGCACTCTTTCCAGCGCCTTTCTCTGGTCAAACAGTTCAAAAACCACTTGCCGCTGTTGCTCCGATTTTCTCGTCAGACGTCTTGCCATCACATCCTGACATCTTTCACAGCTTATAATCCTTCCCAAATTGATTGTGCTTCCATAACGGTCAGAAGAACCGATCAACCGAAATTTATCATCCTTTTCCGAATATTCCAGACATTTGGGCATAACTCTCATCTGCAATGGGTTGCCTCTGCGATTTTGCAGTGTAATCTTCAGCGGATACTGCTGTTTAATGGCATCCAGAATCAACCGAAAATTCTGGATATATGCTTCATCTGTGTAATCATCGCCGTCTGCATAGCGGTCGAAAACAAGAATATCCTCTGGCAAAAAAAGCGGCTCCACATCTGGAAAGTCATAAATGTTGTCACCAAATAGTCGCATACGAGGGTCATTGGCAATGGCTTTCAGCCACCGTTTCTCCAAAAGAGTCAGCGGCATCCCAGGCGCTTTGCGCAGAAGTGTTCTGCCATCCGGCGTAATGAGCTGCCAGCGTTGTTCCTGAATGGCAGGCAAAATATGCAGCATACTTTCCCCAAAAGCATGTTTCTCTACAATGTGCTGCATTTCTTTTGCTTCCAACGGATGATCTGTAGCCGCTTTCAGTATAGCTGCCATCGTTTGGTAATATATACTGTATAATTCACTGAATATCATGTTCATCACCATCTTCCAAACCATAAAGGGCATACATTGCATTCATGTCATCCCGAAACTTTTCTTCCAGCTTTTCATTGGAAATATGAATTTCTGTGATGCGGCAGATAAATGTCCGAATCCATGGAATCAATTCACTGGCATCATACACATCTGCTGTAAACCTGATGGTATTTTCATCCAGATGTTCTATGGTTCCGCAACGTTTTTCCCGTTCCAGCCGCTTGGGAATATGCTGTTCTCCTTTTCCATAACAAATGGTAAATTCCACATGTTCCATCCGATTGCCCCATCTGCTTTGCGTACTGACACCCCACATGTTTTTCCGCATTTCTTCCAGCTTCTGACGCATATGGTCAAAGCGTTCACTGACTTCTCCCATTTCTACAGATACAATATGATCTGTCCGAAAGGATAAAATCCGTCTGAATCTTGGAGAATACGCCATGAGATATTGTCTCCCGCTTTGAGCGCTGACCATCACACAAAGGGGAACAACATGGGATTCTGAGGAACGCTCTTTATGTCGATTGCATGTTTCAAGGAGAATACTTCGTTTCTCTCGTATTGCCATAAAAACAGTACACAAAATTTCGCTGTCCACAGCGCCTGTAATATAATGATGCTTAAAGGAAAAATGGTCATTTTGTTCCTTTGTTTGGTCCAACAGAAAAGAGCCAATGACTCCGCAGGGAGCAACTTCGGAGAAAAAGTCCAGTATATCTTTGTCCAAATCATACTTTGACATTGTCCAGCGGTAATACATGGTTTTCCCCCGCTTTTCGCCCAATACGATTCCTTCTGCAATATATTCTTTCAACTTTTTTCGTACAGTAGAAACGTCAAAGGTCTTTGGTTCCTGAAAAACAGAAAGATATGTATCAATCTGATCCATGATTTCTGTCAGGGAAAGCACGTCTTCTGCGGAAGCAAAAATATCCATCAATATAAAATGCAGTGTAATATCCCCATCGGTGAAACTTTTGGTTTTCCATGCTTTGTAGAGAGGGTTGTGCTGTGCAGCCCTGCTGTCAATGGAGATAAAAACATTCTTTCCCTCTGCGTTTTGACGGAATCGCATATAATCTCCCAGCCAGCTTTCCAATCGTCTGCGTTCATCATCATAGGAACGAGCACTTTTCCTCGTATATTCTTCTCGGCTTTTAAAGCCATAGACATAGAACTCCCGCATATACTCACGGATGCGGTTGAAATTTTTCACCAGCTCACTATATGCCATGGCTTTCCCTCCTTTGCCTCATTTGTTCTTTTTTGATTGCCACTCTATTTTTTATTCTACCAAAAAAACAAAAAGAAAGATATGCGAAATTCTAAATGAAAATCACATATCTTTCTATATTTTTATCCTAGCTCACAAATTATGAAAAGTCATTTTTATGTTTGATTTTACAGCAATTCTGTATTTTCCAACTGATAAATCTTCATGTCATGAGAATATACAATCTGCGCCAATGTGTTTTCCGCTTCTTCCACATTCAATTCAGCCATGGTCACATCCAACGCTGTATTTCTGCCCAATGAATAATTCAGTTCTGCCAGTTCCAGATTAGATTTCGCTGTTTCCAGATTCCGCTGTGCTGTTTCATACTGGTCTTCCAGTTCCTGCACTTCATTATAAGCATTCTGAATTGCCAGTTCCTTATCTTCCTTGGCTGTTTTCAAAGTGCTTTTGGCTTCTTCATAGGAATATTTATTGGAAGCAGACTGAGAATTTGTACTGGACATGGACATATAGTTTTTGTTGAATTCAGCATCATCCACATTCTGTTCCAGCTGTTTGATGGTATAGTCTGTATTCAGCTTGTTTTGAATATACTGTGTCATGCTCTGTCCCATTTCATAGGGGGTATATTCTACATCGTATACCAATTCGTATTCTGTATCATCGCTGATGCCCAACAGCTGATTGAAGGAACGATATTCTTCCTCAATGGCTCTTTCCAGTGTTTCCACATTGTCAACTGCTGTCTTATAATCTGTTTCCAGTGTACGCAGATCATAGTCACTGATAAGCCCCATTTTGTTTTTTGTCTGTCCCTGCAGATACTGTGTTTTCTTCACTTCTGCCTCTTTTTTCGCAACTTCCAGAGAACTTTCGTCACTTAAGATAGAGGTAAAGTAGCTTTTTACTGTAGATTCCAGTGTCAGCTTTGTGATTTCTTCTGTATAACGATTCTGTGTCATACTGCTGCTGATGGATTGAATCTGGGAATAGATGCTGTAAACATCATCATCCACCCACTGCTGATAGCTGACAGTAGGCACGGAGAAAGAACCTGTGATATCCCAAATATCTTCCTTCAGATCCTGCAGATATTCTGCCTTTTCTGCCACATTATCCAGATCAGAGCTGTTATCTTCCGCCAGCTCCAGTGCTTCTTCAAATGTCAGCTGCCAAATGCCGCTTCCTTCTGCATCTGCACTATTTTCTTCTGAAGTACCTTCTGCTGACACACTTTCTGCTGCTTCCACAGTTTCTGTGCTCGTTTCTGCCGCAAAAGCAGTCGTTGCAGTTGGCATCAGCATTGTCAACGTCAGCAGCAATGCCAATTTATACTTCATAAAAAACCTCCTTTCTTTAACAACATTCCTGATCGATTTCGTAAGGATTTGCCTTTTTGGTAAATTTCATCTTATTACGGAATGCCTGCACAAAACGGTCTAAGATCATATACAGCAAAGGTACGACTACCAATGTCAGGAATGTAGACGCTGTCAGACCACCTGCGATTACAAGACCCATGCCCTTCAGTGTTTCACTGTTGGTACCATTGGAGAAAATCATAGGGAACTGACCCAAAATTGTCGTCAATGCTGTCATCAGAATGGGTCTTAATCTGGTAGGACACGCAGTCAAGATCGCATCTACCAGAGAATAACCATCTCTGTTTCTCAAAATATCGATATAGTCAATCAATACAATACCATTGTTTACAACGATACCTACTAGCACCAGACAGCCGATCAACGCCATCATGCTCAAAGGTTCTCCTGTAATGAAAAGCAGGAAGATTGCTCCTGTAAATGCCAAAGGAATGGTAAACATAATGATAAAGGGATTTACAAAGGATTCAAACTGTGCTGCCATAACCATGTAAACCAGTACAATCGCCAGAACAATTACCAGACCCAAAGAGGAGAATGTATCATTCATCATTTCATTAGTACCGCCCAGTTTGACACTGTAGCCATCAGGAATGGTCATCTGATCGATGATTGCCTGAATATCATTACCGATGCTGCCGCTGTCACGGCCGTATACATCACAGGAAATGGTTACATATCTGCTCTGGTCATCTCTGGAAATAGAAGACGGCACATTTTCCATAGTGATTTCTGCAACGGAGGACAAAGGAATCATCTTGCCATCGCCTGTCATAATAGACAAGTCATTAATATCACTCAATGTAGACATGCTTTCATCAGGGAATACGATACGAACATCCATTTCTGTACCATCCGCTTTCAGTGTGGTTGCTGTAAAGCCGGAAACGGTATTTCTTACCTGACTTGCAATGTCAGAGCCAGTCAGACCATACTGTCTTGCACGTTCTTTATCAATTTTCAATGCGACTTCTGTGTCCTGATCTTCCAGAGAGCTGCTTACCTGACGTACACCTTCAACCTGTTCCATCTGGGATGCGATCTGGTCACTGATTTCCTGGAGTTTATCCATATCATCGCCATAGATTTCTACAGAAACACCGCCGCCCATCATGGAGCCCATACTGGAGCTTGCGGAAACGCTAATTTCTGCACCAGCGATATTCTTCACGGAATTACGTACTTCTTCTACAATTTCATCTGTACTGCGGTCACGTTCGTTTTTATCAACCAATACACAGCTGATGCTGCTTTCTTCAGAACTGCCCATGATGGAACCAGAAGAACCAGACATGGTAACACTGATGGATACCATTTCTGGAATCTGTTCCAGAATTTCTTCCACCTGCAGGGACAACGCATCTACTGTATCCAGATTGCTGCCTTTTGGTGCTTTCACTGTTACAGAGAAAGTACCTTCGTCGGAAGAAGGCATCAATTCCATACCAACGGATGGAAGCATACATAAAGAAACAAGGAATACCAGCAGCACGCAGGAAAGTGTTCTTTTCTTGTGCCAAACTGCCCATCTCAAAAATCTGCCATACAATTCGCTCAGCTTTTTCATGCCAATATCGAACATGTTCAGCATCTTATTGATGAAATCCAGTTTTTTCGGCGCTTTATTTCGATGCACATTGTTTACATAGTTCCCTGCCAGCATAGGTACGACTGTCATAGCAGAAATCAAAGACATTGCCAGAGAGAACACAATGGCAAGCGCCAGGTCTGTCATCATCTGCATCATCATACCTGATACGAAAACAAATGGAATGAATACAACAATGGTTGTCAATGTAGATGCGATCAGGGAAGACCGCACTTCTCTGCCGGCACGATAGGTCCCTTTTACCTTACCATAGCCAAGAGTGGTACGATAACGGTAAATGTTTTCCAACATAACGACCGAGTTATCTACCAGCATACCAACACCAACGGACAAACCGCCCAGGGAGATCATATTCAGTGTTGTGCCGGAGAAATACAAAAATACAAATGTACCAATAATGGAAATTGGCATGGAAACGGCAATAACGCCTGTCAAGCCAACATTTTTCAGGAACACAAACATAACCAGAATGGAGAGAATCGCACCTGTAAAAATATTGGAAACAACGTTCATAACGGAATCTTCAATGGTACTGCCAGATTCACTTACCACTTCAATGGTCATATCCGGATATTCCGCATTGAGTTTTTCCACTTCATCCAAAATATTATTAACAGCTGTTACCGTATTGCCATCACTGGACTGTGTAACAGAAAGTGTGACACAGGATTCCCCGTTGTAACGGCTGATAGATGTAATTTCTTTCTGTGTTTCTGTAACGGTTGCAATATCACCCAGTCGCATCACAGTACCATTTGCAATCTGGATAGGTGTATTTTTAACATCTTCAATGCTTTCCATCTGCAGTTTTGTACTGATGGTCATGCTTTTTTCGCCATAAGTGATGCTGCCGCCGGACTGATTGCTGTTTTCCGCTGAAAGGGTCTGACCGATAGAAGTCATGGTCAATCCCAAACCTTCCAGTCGTTCCGGATCAATCTCAATCAAAATTTCCTGCTCTGTACCACCCATGATGTCTACAGAAGCAACGCCTTCCTGACGTTCCAGACGAGGCTCGATATCATCCTCTGCAAATGATTTCAATTCATCGGATGTCATATCATCGCCGGAAACAACAATGGTGGCAATGGGCATGGAATTCATATCCATTTTCATGATATTAGGAGAATCACAGCCATCGGGCAAAGTTGCTTCCACCATACTCAATTTATCACGCAGGTCTGTAATGGCTGTATCCAAATTGGTTCCATAATTAAATTCAATGGAAACCACAGAGCTGCCTTCTGATGATGTGGAAGAAATGGATTCTACATTTTCCACATTGGCAACGGCACTTTCGATTTTTTCCGTAACCAGATTTTCTACTTCTTCCGGTCCAGCGTCTTCGTAGGTCGTCATGATCATGACCATAGACATTTCCGTTTCAGGTGTCAGTTCCATTTCCATTTTTGTAATGGAAACTGCACCCAGAATGATAATGATGAACATAACCATCATGATCGCAACGGGACGTTTGATGGAAATCTTCGTAATATCCAAACATATCAACTCCTTTGTTTTAGAAATCCGCAAAAGAATTTATCATTCCTGCTCTGTTTCTTCTGCGGTGGTTTCCTGTTCTGTTGTCCCGTTTGTAATATTTACAGTGTTGCCATCTGACAAGAAGTCCTGACCTTTGGTAACAACTGTATCACCAATGCTCAAACCACTGGTAATTTCGATGTATGTATCATTTTCCAGCCCTGTTTCCACAACTGTTTTATGGGCAATGTTATTTTCATCTACTACAAAAACGTACTTTTCTCCATTGTCTGTCAAAACAGTATTCAAAGGAACAACAATGGTATCTTCTTTTGTTTCAGTTACCAGCCGTACATTGGCAAACATACCCGGTTTTAAGTTTCCTTCGGGATTGCTCAATGCTGCTTCCACCTGATAAAGTCGTGTAGAACTGTCTGCCGCTTCGGAAATGTTAGTAACTGTAGCTGTCATAGGTTCATCTGATACTGCGGAAACCGTAATATATACAGGAGAACCTACAGAAATTTCATTGATAACATCTTCGGAAACATGGAAGGCTACTTTCAGGTTATCC
>CATZIM010000060.1 GCA_958420075.1 uncultured Clostridia bacterium
CATAGAGGAGGAAACACCAATGGCAAAAGAAAAGAAATTTGTAGAATCCATCACCGATATGGAGCTGGATTTCCCCCAGTGGTATACGGACGTAGTAAAAAAAGCTGACCTGACAGAATATTCTTCTCTGAAAGGCTGCATGATCATCCGTCCTTATGGCTACGCAATCTGGGAACTGATCCAGAAACAGCTGGATGAACGCTTCAAAGCAACAGGTCATGAAAACGTATACATGCCCATGTTCATCCCCGAAAGTCTGCTGCAGAAAGAAAAAGACCATGTAGAAGGCTTCGCACCTGAAGTTGCATGGGTAACCCACGGCGGCGACAAAAAACTGGAAGAACGTATCTGCGTTCGTCCTACTTCCGAAACACTGTTCTGCGAACATTACGCAAACATCATCCAGTCTTACCGTGACCTGCCTAAACTTTACAACCAGTGGTGCTCCGTTGTACGTTGGGAAAAAACAACACGTCCTTTCCTGCGTACTATGGAATTTTTGTGGCAGGAAGGTCATACTGCACATGCTACCGCAGAAGAAGCACAGGAAGAAACTCTGAGAATGCTGAACGTATATGCTGATTTCTGCCGTGACGTACTGGCTATTCCTGTTATCAAAGGCGAAAAAACAGAAAAAGAACGTTTCGCAGGCGCAGCACACACATTCACCATCGAAAGCTTGATGCACGACGGTAAAGCACTGCAGTCCGGTACTAGCCACAACTTTGGCGATGGTTTCGCAAAAGCATTCGGCATCCAGTACACAGACAAAGACAACAAACTGCAGTATGTTCACCAGACCAGCTGGGGCATGACCACCAGACTGATCGGCGCCATCATCATGGTACACGGTGACAACAGCGGTCTGGTACTGCCTCCTATGATCGCGCCTACACAGGTTGTTATCATCCCCATCGCACAGCACAAAGAAGGCGTACTGGAAAAAGCTGGCGAACTGAAAGACAGACTCTCTTCCATCTGCCGTATCAAACTGGACGACTCCGACAAATCCGCTGGCTGGAAATTCAGCGAATACGAAATGAAAGGCGTGCCTCTGCGTCTGGAAATCGGTCCTAAGGATATGGAAAAGAACCAGGCTGTTCTGGCAAGACGTGACACAGGCGAAAAGATCGTTGTTTCTCTGGATGAACTGGAAACAAAGATCCCTGAACTGCTGAAAGACATTCAGGCAAATCTGCTGCAGAAAGCAACAGAACGTCGTGACTCCAAAACATACGTTGCACACAACATGGAAGAATTTGAAAAAGAAATCAACGAAACACCTGGTTTCATCAAAGCTATGTGGTGCGGCGATCAGGCATGTGAAGATGCCATCAAAGAAAAAACAGCTGCAACCAGCAGATGTATTCCTTTTGAACAGGAAGAAATCGACACCGTTTGCGTATGCTGCGGCAAACCTGCAAAACACATGGTTTACTGGGGCAGAGCATATTAATTTTCCAAACCACATCAAAAATATCAAAGGCATGGGATCATTACAAATCCCATGCCTTTTTTATGAGCATAAAAAGCCTGAAGCAAAAGCAGATTCCCTATCAGAAATCACTGCTTTTCTGAATTTCTAAATGGGAACCGCGAGGACTGCCTTCACAAGGAAAATTTCAGAAAAAAAGATAGCCGGAACCCTCTTTTATCCTAAGGATTCCGGCCATTTTTATTTTCTTATGAAGATGTCCCTAATACTTCATTTTTGTTCCTATTATTTTGTTGTCAAACTGAAATTTACATGGGGTACTTTTCCGCTTGTATTATTATATCCAGAACGTGTGAAAGTAAAGCTGTATGTACCATCACCATTATCAGTCAGGTTAGATTCCCCTGTGTCACAGTTCAGTACAGGCATAACACCATCAACTGTTTTCACTGTGAAAACAACAGTTTTATCTTTCAAATTCATAGAAGCTTCAATTTTTACAGTTTCATTTTTTTCCATTACAATGGATTCACTTCCATCAACAGAACATGTTACAGAATCAATGCCTGCATCGGTATCTGCATAAGTGAAGCTGTAGTCACGTCTGCCGACACCTTCTTCCGCAGGTTCGCTTTTTACCAGATTTACAACATTATTTTCTGTACCAATGGTAATTCCCTGACCACCAATAACTTTGTAGCCGTCTTTTTCCAGTTCTTCCACTGTCAATTCTGTACCATATGTAACTGTACGGCTTTCTGTATCTACCAAAGAACTGCCATACTGTCCATCGTTATTATTGACATAGTAGTGAATGGTTAAAGGATATTCATTTACAGAATATTTTGCTTCCAGTTTGATTTCATTTTCGTCATTTGCGGAAGCAATCAAATCTGCTGTAAAAGTACCTTCTACCTTTTGGTCATCCAAATACCAACCTTCAAATGTGTAGCCCTCTTTTTCATCAGGATTACTCAGTTCAATACTTTCGCCTACTTTTGCAGAACCGATTTCGTTGCCATCTTCATCTACAAAGTGATATGTAATTTTTTCTGCTCCCAGATAAAAAGCAACATCTTTGCCAAAGCACCATGCTTCCGCGCCTTTATCTGTAAAGCTGAATTCATAATCACCATTTTCATTTTTTCTAAAATCATTTTCTACGACATTTTTCCCAGTAAGGGATGTCAATTCATAACCAGGTGCTACATCTACAGTAAAAGTCGTCACATTTGTGTAGCTATCTCTCCAAACAATGGTGCCTGTCTGTGTAGTTGTAGTTTCTCCTACCTGCAATGTTTCCAAAGATGCAGTATCATTTGTATCGCTGCATGTGACAGATTCGATGCCTTCTGTACCTGCTTCATAAGTAAAGTGATACTTTGCAGGCGCTCCATCTTTCCAGTTCAATGCATAGGCACTGGGTGCCATAACTGCTGATGCCAAAGAAATGACCACCGCACTTGTCAAAACTTGTTTTTTGTTCATATTGCTATTCCCCTTTGCATAATATTTTAGCATATTTTACTATATCATATAAAATTTGTCAAATTTTATTATGCAATTCATATATTTACTATAATATTTTTTCGTGTAGTATTTGTATGTTACAACATTCTTCTATTTTTCTTTTTTATGCCGTTTTTTTCATCGCTTCCTATCTATTCCGAAACTTTTTTCTTATTTTCCAGACAAAATATTAAAAAAATAAATACTATCCTATTTTTCTGCAAAAACAAAACCCCCATTGCAAGTCAATCTAAATGATCAACTTGTAATGGGGGGCATTCTTTTATTATTCTTCTGTTTTTGTTTCTTCCTCCAGACATACATTGGGTCTGTCAGGGAAAATGATCATACCAAAGCCATTGATGCCAACCATCTTCTGCAGCAGTGCTTCGCCGCCTTCCTGCTGTTTGAAGTCAATTTCTTCTTTATACAGGGGCAGCAGCGCATACAGATTGATGAGCGTACCATCTTTCGCATGGAACATGCTGATAGCTTCGTTCAACGCGGAAATCATAACACCGCACAGTTTTGTGCTGGCTTCGTCATAAGACACGTATTTATCGGAGTTGGGAATAGTATGTCCCCAACCCAGCCAGCTTTTATATTCATGAGGGAATCTTGCCAGATACTGCAGCAGATCCACAGGCCACCAAAAGGTGTTGTTATATGTTTCCCCTTCCGCAGGCTCCGGCAGCTGCCAACCGGAAGGCAGCAGTGCAATGAGTTCTGCCCTCTCCAGCATCTGATAATCGGGATAAAATTCATCAGGCAGTTTCATGGGCAATGCGCTCATACCAACGGTATAGAGCACATGGAAATCCTGTTTTGTAGGTGCTTCCAGAATATGAATATCTACCTGCAAGTAATCGTTTAATTTATCAAAGAAAACTCGTTCTGTACGTCCAGGGAAGCATTTGTTCATATGCTTCTGGATTTCCTGGCTATAAGGTGTGGTATGCACAGGACGCTGTTTTTCATTCTTTTTAGGCTCCTGATGGCGTACCACCGTTGTTTCTTCATTCTGCAAATTCTTTTCTTCCATTTTTCTGTCCTCTCTTATGCTTCTTCACCAAACAACGCTTTGGCAAAATCTTCTGCGTGGAATTTCTGCAAATCTTCGATGCCTTCCCCAACGCCGATATAACGTACAGGGATTTTCAGTTCACTCTTGATGGCAACAACGATACCACCCTTTGCGGTACCATCCAGTTTTGTCAGAATAATGCCTGTGATGTCTGCCACTTCCATGAATACTTTTGCCTGCTGCAAAGCATTCTGTCCGGTAGTTGCATCCAGCACGAGATATGTTTCTTTATGTGCCGCAGGATATTCCCGCTCAATGACGCGGGAAATTTTCCGCAATTCTTCCATCAGGTTCTTTTTGTTATGAAGACGTCCTGCTGTATCGCAGATGAGCAGGTCTGTTTTGCGGTTTCTTGCTGCATGAACTGCGTCAAACACAACTGCCGCAGGGTCTGCGTTTTCTTCGTGTTTGATGACTTCGATACCGGCACGCTGTCCCCAAACTTCCAGCTGGTCGATGGCTGCCGCACGAAAAGTATCCGCTGCCGCCAGCAATACAGACTTGCCTTCGTTTTTGAAGTTATGAGAAAGTTTCCCGATGGTTGTGGTCTTACCAACACCATTGACACCAATGACCAGCATCACTGTAGGAGAAGGCAGATTTTCTTCTTCCTCTACTCCATCCTGCAAAATGGCTGTAATTTCATCAATGAGCATATCTTTGATGACTGCAGGGTCTGTGGCGCGTTCTTTTTTCACACGCTGACGCAGATTTTCCACGATATCCATGGTAGTCTGTACGCCCATATCCGCCATAATAAGAGCTTCTTCCAGTTCTTCAAACAAATCCTCGTCGATCTTGGTAAAGCTGCCCAGAACAGTGTCTACGCCGCCCAGAATATTCTTTCTGGTCTTATCCAGTCCTTCTTTCAGACGGGCAAAAAAACCTTTTTTCTCTTTCACAGGGGCTGGTGCTTCTTCGGGAACATCTTCTGTTTTAGCTTCTTCTGCTGTTTCTTCTGCGGCTGTTTCTTCTGCGGCTTCTTCCGCTTCCTGCTCTGCTTCCAATTCTTCTGCTACAAAATCAGCCAGTTCTTCCACAAACTGCTGTCCTTCCGCGTCAGTTTCTTCCACGAATTTTTCTTCAGCGGTTTCCACCTGTAATTCTCTTTCGCTTTCCGCTGCCGCTTCCAGACCTTCTTCCACCAATTCTGTCAATTCTTCTGTAAAGGCTTCCGCATCTTCCGGCACAACAGTTTCCTCTGTGGTCAGTTCGATTTCCACTTCTGGTTCTTCTTCCGCAGCGGCAATATCATCATTTTCCTGATACAGTGTGCCGCCGGCTTTTTCGTGGAACTCAATTTCTTCTTCGTCCATCACTTCATGGACTGCCTGATTGATGGCGGTTGTGGTTCCCAGATTTTCATTGACATTGAGTACAATATCCTCTTCTTTTTCCGGAGCAGTATTTACCTCAATGCCTGCAATCTCCACAACGTCTTTTTCTTCTGTCTGTTCCACCACAGGCTGTTCCTGCGGTTTCTTCTTTAAAAAATCAAAAAATCCCATATTTTCACCTCAAATTAAACTACATCTTCCTGTGCCTTAGAAAAGTCCACAGAAATCAATTTTGAAACACCTTTTTCCTGCATGGTGACACCGTACATGACATCAGCATATTCCATTGTACCCTTACGATGGGTAATGACAATAAACTGGGTTTCCTTGGAAAACCGTGTCAAATACTGGGCATAACGTCTGACATTGGCATCATCCAACGCCGCCTCAATTTCATCCAGAATACAGAATGGTGACGGCTTCATTTTCAAGATGGAAAACAAAATAGCGATGGCTGTTAGTGCACGCTCCCCACCGGAAAGCAGCTGCATATTCTGCAGACTTTTGCCTGGCGGCTGCGCCACAATATCAATGGATGATTCCAAAGCATTAGCATCGTCAGAAAGTTTCAGATAAGCTTTCCCACCGCCGAACATTTCCTGGAATACTTCGCTAAAGTTCTTAGAAATTACCGCAAACTGTTCCCGGAACTGTTTTTCCATTAGCTCTGTCAATTCCGCGATAATCTGGCGCAGTTTTTCTTCCGCTTCCAGAATATCTGCCCGCTGATTTGTCAAAAAGTCAAAGCGGTCTTTGACTTCCCGATACTGGTCAATAGCACCTACATTGACATTGCCAAGGGCACGCATATCATTTTTCCATTCTTTTGATAAGCGTTTCAATTCACCATAAGGGCGTTTTTCTTCTTTAGACGCTTCCTTTGCCGCACCAATGGTGATTTCATATTCTTCCCACATGCGGTCAAAGATGCGCTGTTTCTCCTCATTGATTTTTTCCTGCTTCGTTTCGATACGGAACAGTTCATTTTCAAGCTTAGCAACGGTATCCGCCGCTGTCTGCACAGCTTCCTCCAGTTCTGCCGTGTCAGCTGTCAGAGAAGCAATGAGGGCGTTTGTTTCCTCCAATTGCTGCCGCAGGGTCTCTTCCTGCTGTTCCAGTTTTTCCCGTTCCGCATGAAGGGCTTCCTGAGTTTCTCCTCGTCTGTCGCCACTTTCTCTCAAAAGTTCCATTTGCTGGTGCAGCTGACGTGTTTCTTTTTGCAGATTTTCCGCTTCTTGCTGCAAGCGCAATACTGTTTCTTCTGCGGCGTAAATCTGCTGTCCGCTATTGGAAATGCGGATTTTCACCTGGGTGATTTCTTCCATCAGGTGATCCCGCTGTTCTTTTTCTTCTGCCAGATTTTCCTGGAAAGCGGACAAGGATTCATTTGCTTCTGCCATGGCAGCTTCACTTTGCGCCAAGGTTTCCTTACTCTTTGCAATGTCCCCTTCCGCACGTGACAACTGATCAATAAGCTGTCTTTCCTCCAGTTCCAGCAATTTCAAACGGGAATTGGTTTCCGCGATTTCGCTTTCCATTTTCGCCATTTCGCCCTTGCCCGTCTGGATGGTCACAGTCAGCTTTTGCAGTTCCAATTTCTTTTCCATGATCTGCTCTGCGATTTCCTGCAAATCTTCTTCCGCAAGCTGCAAAGCTTCTTCCAGAGATGCGGTCTGTTTGCCTGCCTCCTCCAATTCTTTCTGCAAAGTATGGATTTCTCTGGTTCTGCCAAAGATATTGGTTGTTTTCTTTGCCTGAGAACCACCAGTCATGGCACCGCCGGGGTTCATGATATCCCCTTCCAGCGTTACCATCTTATACTGATGGCGATATTTTTTCGCCAGTCTTACCGCCTCATCCAGATTTTCTACAATAAGAATTCTGCCCAGCAGATAGGTCATGATACCGCGGTATTCCTCCGCAAAGGATACCAGTGTATCTGCTGTACCAATGACACCTCGTTCTTCCAAAATAGCAGGACGGCCTTCCAGCCCTCTGCCCTTTACGGCTGTGATCGGCAAGAATGTGGCACGCCCCAAGCGCCGCTGTTTCAAATACTGGATGGCGTTTTTGGCGTCTTCTTCTGTCTTGGTGACAACATTCTGCATAGCGCCGCCCAATGCCGCTTCAATGGCAGTTTCATAGGCTTCTTCCACCTGCAAAAGCTGCCCAACGGCACCGCAGATGCCCCTTTCTTTCTGATCAGGCAGATTCAAAAGGCTTTTGACACTGTTATAAAAACCTTCGTGCTCCCGCTCCAACTCAGACAGCAAACGCAGACGGGATTTTTTCTCCGAAACCACTCTTTCCTGCTGTGCCAGCGCACGTTCTGCCTTAGCTTTGGTTTCTGATGCATGACGGCTGTCCTGTTCCAAGGCATCCAGTTCCTGTTCCAGAAACTCTGCTGTTTCCTGTTGCTCCTGCGCCTTTTTCTCCAGCACTTTCTGATGGACTTCCTGATGCTCCAAACGGCTCTGGGTATGGGCAATTTCTGTTTCCAGCTGTTCTTTTCTGCTGGAAAACTGCTCCATCATAGCTTCTCGCTTGGCAATTTCCCCTTTGGCTTCTGTCCCAATACGAATCTGCTCAAAGATTTCATCCTTAAAGCTTTCCGCACGACTTTCATGCTGCTGCAAAGTACTGCTCAGACTCTCATAGGATGCTTCCAGGGTATCCAGCTGTTCCTGTTCCCGGTCCATGGTGATTTTCAGCGCTGTAATACGGCTGCGGCAAACTTCTGTTTCCTGTTGTTTTTCCGCCTGCTGTTTCTCTTTGGCCGCCGCTTCTTTTTCCATACGGGTCAGATTTGCCGCATCGTTCTGGCTCTGTTCTTCCGCCAGGCGGATACGACCTTCTGTTTTTTCAATATCTGCCTTTACCTGGGCGATGGTATCGTTCAATGTCTGCAAGGCAGCATTTTTTTCTTCATTCTGTTGTTTCTTTTCAGCAATCCGTGCTTTGGCAGCATTGCCTTCTTCCTGGGCTGTTGCCTGTTGTTCCGCAGCCAGCGCCATTTGTTCTGTCAGGCGGTCAAATTCCTGCTCCATCTGTTCCGCTTCTGTGCAGAACATGGCAATTTCCGCCTGTTTCAGCTGTTCTCGCAGAGAAAGGAACTGCCTTGCTGTTTCGCTCTGTTCTTCCAAAGGCGCAAGCTGTCCCTCCAGCTCCGAAATAATA
>CATZIM010000061.1 GCA_958420075.1 uncultured Clostridia bacterium
ATTTTGGAGCTATCGATGAAAATAATATTGTTGGTTTCATCGTAGCTACCAACTTTACTTTCGGTAATAGCCATTTTACCGTTTTGGGAGTTAGAAACATTACCACTTACTTTTGTGTCAGTCACAGAAATAGAACCAGTACCATTGTTGGTAAGATTACCATTTATGGTTGCACCGGTTACCGTTACATCAGTGAGACCGTCATTCTGGACATTGCCGTTGATAGTAACACCATCAGCAACGGTTACGGTTGCACCGTCAGTTGCATCGTTTAAAACAATGTCACCGGTAATATTTCCACCGTTAATTTCAATCTCACCAGTTGTTTTACTTCCGCCCATAGTTTTGATAAAAGCACCACTTTCGTTTGCGGTAAAGGTACCGTTATGAATGGTCAGTTGTCCTTGATCCATTGTACCATTAAGATAGCCATTCAAAATCACGGATTGAGCATTATTTTCAACTGCGAAAGTACCTCCGTTTACTTCTGCGACATTCCAATTTAAGAAGACTGCCTGTGATGCATTGGTGAATTCGCCACCATTGATGGTCAGTTCGCCATAATCGTCATTTTTAATGGTGTTCAGACCACCGGAAAAAGTACCGCCTTCAATGGTCAAAACAGAATTTTTGCCACTGCCGTTATCGTTGCCGTTTTGCCAGCCATTTTCAAACAGACTGGAATATTTTCCGTTGTTTTCAACATATACACCATCTTTTACAATCATAGTTCCATGATTCAAAAGAGTATAGCAAGAATTTCCACCATTGTGGTCAGCATCAATACCAGCTTCTTGGCTTCTAATAAAGTTACCACCTTCTAATGTAGTAGTTCCGTTATTCCAAACGGTAGCTTTTCCGTGGGAAACATTATCAATTGTACCAGTTTTTTCTTCGCTGGAATCTTTGATTGTCAGCTTCCCATTATTAGTAATGGTATGATTGGATGTATTTGTGATGGTATAACCATTCAAATCTAATGTGATATTCTGATCTTCTGCAATTGTGAAATCGCCTGTTACATTATTTTTCAAAACAATAGTAGATTCGGTTGTACCGGCGTTTTTCAAAGCATCGGACAATGTAGCATATCCGTTTCCTTGTGTTTCGTCAACGTAGAAAACATTTTCTTTTGCGCTGGCTTCATCATTTAATTCCTCAACAGTAGTGATACCCTCTGTTGTTTCAGTACCTTCATCAGAAAGAACCTCTTCTTCCTCTGTCTTTTCCGCAGGTGTCAGTTCTGCCCAAGCGTTACCTTCTTCGGTTGTTGTTTCCTCTGGCTGATCCGCAGAGGTCAAAGCAGGCGCTTCAATCACGTCTGTTTTGACAGGTTCGTCTGCCATTGCGGTCACAGGCGCGGCTGTCATTGCCATAGCGACTGCCAAAGACAGGGAAATCATTTTTCCTGTACGTTTTTTCATGATAATCCTCCTTTAATACATAATTGTTTTTTTATATCAAACCAATGTGGTATAGAATCAATTGGATCGATATAAAAATACATGCTCTTATGCTTGCATTATACATTAGTTGTGAAAAAATTACAAGTGTACACCTATGAATTTCGTGTAAATCGCAAAAATAATTATGTTTTGTGATAAAATGAAATAAAAATAGAAATTTTGCCACGTTTTTATAGGGCAATATATTCGCCTTTGTGTTTTATCCCGGAACATGGTACACTATTTTTAACGGATAATTTAATTTTTTTGTAAGGAAGTCACCGTTTTTTTGTAAAATTTACTTGTTATGATATCGTTGAGAAAAAATGCAATACAGGGGGAACTATTATGGAAAATAAATTCAATATTCTGGTTTGTGATGACGACAAAAGCATTGTGGATGCCATCGAAATTTATCTCAAACAGGAAAACTATAACGTAATCAAAGCCTATAACGGTTTGGAGGCACTGCAAGCTTTGGAAGAAAACGAGATCCATCTGATTTTGCTTGATGTGATGATGCCTAAAATGGACGGGCTGAATACAACAGTGAAAATCCGTGAAACACTGAATATTCCCATTATCATTCTGTCTGCCAAATCTGAAGACACAGACAAGATTCTGGGGCTGAATTTCGGCGCTGACGACTATATCACAAAACCTTTTAACCCGCTGGAACTGCTGGCAAGGGTAAAAAGCCAGATGCGTCGGTATACTTCTTTGGGCAGTATCGCGGAAAAAAGCAACGTGATCAAAATTGGTGGTCTGGAGCTGGATAAAGATGCCAAAGAAGTACGTGTGGAAGGGGAACCTGTAAAACTGACCGCAACAGAATATGGTATTTTGCAGCTTTTGATGGAAAATGCCGGAAAGGTTTTTTCCATTGATCAGATTTATGAAAAAGTTTGGAATGAATTATCTTTCGCGCCGGAAAATACGGTTTCTGTGCATATTCGTCGTATTCGTGAAAAAATCGAGATCAATCCGAAAGAGCCAAAGTATTTAAAGGTGGTGTGGGGTATTGGCTACAAAATCGAAAAAATCTAAGCTGTACCAGACTGGCTGGAAGGTGTGTGCTTCCTGTCTGCTCTTTATAATGGCACTTGTGATTTTTTTCTGCGGTGTGGTATTTTCCAGCATCACGAAAGACTGGGGCAGGAGCATACTGACAGAAGAAAATTTTTATGACACTGTGGAGCTGCGCAATCTGTTTTTTTCTACATTAGACGAAGCAGTTCTGGCAGATGTTTATTATGAAAGCGAAGCCAAGATACAGTCAGGGGAAAAAGTGGACAGAGAAGCACTGCTGGCTGGTTTCAAACGGTACTATAATATCATTGATGGGGTCATTACTGGAAATACGGAAATCAATGATACCTATGACGGCCTTATTGTTTATGGAGTCATTCCAGAAAGGTTGGAGGACAAGTTCATAGAGTATCAGGAACTGGTGGAAACTCGTTTGCCCCAGTATCGACAGATGTATATTCAGGATCAGCTGGATGAGTACCGGGAAGCAGTGCGATATCTGGAAGGTCTGACCAATTTTTATTATTTTGTAGAAGATGAGCAGGGGCGTGTGATTGCCGGAAATGCAACTCGCGCAGAAGTCAGCAGCAAAAGTCATACCATTATGCTTTCTGCAGAATTTTCCAGCGATAACCTTAGTGATAAGTCCTATTATGCATACAGCAATGCCTATGTGGAAAACAGCAATTACCGTGTGTATGCTGCTGTGGATGAACCACTCAAAGAAGGCGATGTATTCTATGATTTATATCAGGAATTTGTACTGGCGAAAACCAGTATGCCATATCTGTTTGTGGTATCCACCGTTGCATTTTTGCTGTTTATGATCTGCCTGGTGTATCTGATCCGTGTGGCAGGACAAAAACGAAAAGGGGGACAGGTGAAATACCTCTTTGTGGATAGGATTTACAATGAGATACATTTCCTTCTGGTCGTTTTATTTGGAATATTTTCCTTTTTTATGGCGTTGACCTTGTTGGAATTTATTCTTTACCGCGGTATGCCCTTCTGGTCATATGTGTTCCTGACACTGCTGGGCATTTTATACATTGCAGATGTAGCAGTAGGGCTCAGTTATGTTTTGTCCTTAAGCAGACAGATCAAAGGCAAAATTTTGGCACGGAATACACTGGTTTCTGTATTTCTGCGCAAGATCGCTTCTCTTTTTACAGGAGCAACTTTCCGGGGCTGGATGTTGTTGGTGATGCTGGCATATGGCGTTGGCAACTGTTTCCTGGTGTTTATGATCTGCATGTATTTTAACAGCAGTCTGGTGTTGCTGTTCTTTGGACTGTTGATTGCATTTAATGTATTTTGTCTGTATCTGTTTTTGCGTGCCCTGCGTTCACTGAAGCGCATTATGATTTCCGCGAGAGAAACGTCAAAGGGCAATCTGACTTATCAGCTGGATTTGGCGGAGATTTCTCCATCCTTCCTGAACTTTGCAGAGGATATTGCCAACATTCAAGATGGTTTGAAGAATGCTGTAGAGGAAGCGGTAAAAGGGGAACGTATGAAAACAGAACTGATTACCAACGTTTCTCATGACTTGAAAACGCCTCTGACATCCATTGTGACTTATGTAGATTTGCTGAAACAGCAGAAATTGGATAATCCTGTTGCCAGAGATTATGTGGATGTACTGCAGGTGAAGTCCTATCGTCTGAAACAATTGATTGAAGACCTCATTGAAGCCAGCAAGGTTTCCAGCGGAAATGTGGCTGTAGAAAAGATGCGGATTGATTACCGCCAGCTGACCATGCAGGCAATCGGAGAAATGGAAGAAAAGATTGAGGAAGCAAAACTGGAATTCAGACTCAGCTGTCCAGAACCGGTATTCATCGAAGCAGACGGCAGACATATGTGGCGGATTCTGGAAAATATGCTGTCCAATGTCATCAAGTATTCTATGGAAGGTTCTCGGGTATATATTGATATTTTCCAGACGGAAGAACATGGTATTTTGGTAATGAAAAACATTTCCGCGGCACCCATTGATTTCGATGCCACTCGTTTGACAGAACGTTTTGTTCGTGGGGACAGTTCCCGTACTACAGAGGGCAGCGGCCTTGGACTTTCCATTGCCCAAAGTTTGGCAGAAGTGCAGGGTGGTACCTTTGGTATTCAGGTAGACGGCGATTTGTTCAAAGCCATTGTCAGCATGCAGCTTTGGAGAGATGTTCCTAGCGATACGGAAGATGATGACGAAGCAGAAGAGTTGGAAACTGATGAATCTGCGGAAGAAATCAAAGACGAACCAGAAGTCGTGGAAGCAGAAGAATGTTCTTCAGAAAAACAGGAAGAAACAGAAACAGCAGAAGAAGAACCAAAATCATAAATGATATCAATGCAACTTATGAATTATATTGATACATTTCATGATATATTTAATAGGTAGAAATTTTTCAGAAAAGCAATTTTTTCAGAAGATCGCCTTTTGAAGAAATTGCTTTTTCTCTGTAAAAATTTGCGGTTTTATTTTGCAGGAAAGATGGGCTATGGTATAATGACTGCAAACTATTTTGATGTGAAGTGTATGAGAATCTTCTGCAGACGATTCTGTAAGAAGAAATTAGAATAAAAGGAGAGATCCAGTTTGTTGGAAAGACTTAACCGTTATTTAGAGGGCAGTGAAAAGGGAGTTTATGTTTTTTTGATATGGTCTTTTATCGGTGCCGTCATTGGTGCGGTTGTTGGCGTGGTAGGGATTACTTTTCATATATTGCTTGAGGAAGTGACTGTATTTCGCATGTCCCATCCATGGATTTTGTTTCTGCTTCCTTTGGGCGGCCTTGTCATTGCAGGACTATATCACTTGCTTCGGATGCAGAACGACCGTGGCACCAATTTGATTTTGATTGCCGTTCGTGTCAATGAAAAAGTAAGTCTGCGCTTGACACCACTGATTTTTATCAGTACCATTATTACTCATTTGCTGGGTGGTTCTGCCGGCAGAGAAGGGGCAGCGCTTCAGATCGGTGGGAGTATTGGTTCTTTTATAGGCAGAAAAATTAAGCTGGATGAGAAAGATGAAAGAATCATTACCATGTGTGGCATGAGCGCAGGGTTTGCGGCATTATTTGGTACACCTGTAGCGGCGGTGGTGTTTTCTATGGAAGTCATTACCGTTGGTATCATGCATTACTCAGCCATTGTGCCAAGTATCATTGCTGCCATTACGGCTACGGGTATTTCCATGGCGTGCGGTGTGACACCAACATCATTTACATTGGAGTCTGTACCGGAATTGAGTGCATCAGGTGTTGGGTCTGTTATATTATTAGGTATGTTTTGTGCCGGTGTCAGTGTGTTGTTTTGTCTGGCCATGGAAGCAGCAGGAAAATACTATAAACAGATTTTCAAGAATGGATACATCCGTATTTTTGTTGGGGGATGTATTGTGGTGGCTGTGACATTGCTTTTGGGTACTCGTGATTATAATGGGGCTGGGATGGATGTCATTTCCCGTGCCATTGCTGGTGAAGCAGAATATCCGGCATTTTTATGGAAAATTTTGCTGACAGCGTTGACGCTGGGAGCGGGCTATAAAGGCGGTGAAATCGTACCATCCTTTTTTGTAGGTGCAACATTTGGATGTGTGATTGGTCCATGGATTGGACTGCCAGCATCTTTTGCAGCAGGAACGGGCATGGCCGCGCTGTTTTGCGGTGTGACGAACTGCCCCATTGCTTCGGTAATCCTTTGTGTGGAGCTGTTTGGTGCAGAAGGAATTGCTTATTACACGCTGGCTTGTGCAATTAGCTATATGCTGTCTGGGTATTATGGCTTGTATTCGGAACAGAAGATCATGTATTCTAAAATGCAGCCGGAATTTATCAATAAAAGTGTTCATTGATGTCTGCGCAGAGAAGGGGATTTTTCTAAAAAGAACGAATAGAAATTTTGAATAAATGGATTTTATGCATTGTTTTATACATAAAAATTTATTGTCGAAATTACAAAAGTAGTTTGGAAAAATGAAAAAACGCCTCAAAAAACTTGAAAAACGGGAAAAACTGTGCAATGTGAATAAAAAAATATGAAAATCAAAGAATTTCTGGTGAAACATTCTGATTGCATTTTATGCATGAGTCTAGTATAATCCTATTTGTAAGACAGCAATGACTGTAAAGCAAGTTCAAAAAAGAGAAAAGAAGTTTTAGGGAGGTAAATTGGTATGAAAAAATATTTAAAAGGCATTCTTGCAACAACAATGGTACTGTCCATGACAGCAGCTCTGGCTGGCTGCGGCGGCAGTGGTGAAACAGCTACAACAGATGATGCAGCAGCAGAAGGCGAAGCAAAAGATACTCTGGTTCTGGCAACCAGCGCAGACTTCCCTCCTTACGAATACTACGAAGGTCAGGAAATCGTTGGTATCGACGCTGAAATCGCAAAAGCTCTGGGCGAAAAACTGGGTTGTGAAGTAAAAATCGAAGACATGAACTTCGACTCCATCATCCCTTCCATCGTTTCCGGCAAAGCTGACATCGCAATGGCAGGTCTGACAGTAACAGAAGATCGTCTGCAGAGCGTTGACTTCACAGACAGCTACGCAACAGGCGTACAGGTAGTTATCGTAAAAGAAGATTCCGACATCACAAGCGTTGATGATCTGTTCGCAGAAGGCGCAAACCACACTGTAGGTGTTCAGACAGCAACAACAGGTGACCTGTATACAACAAGCGACATTAAAGAAGCTGGTCTGGGTACTGTAGAACGTTATACAAAAGGTGCTGACGCAATCGCAGCTCTGACATCCGGCAAAATCGACTGTGTTGTTATCGACAACGAACCCGCAAAAGCATTCGTTGAAGCAAACGAAGGTCTGAAAATTCTGGATACAGAATATATCACAGAAGACTATGCAATCGCTCTGGCAAAAGACAGCGAACTGACAGAATCCATCAACACAGCTCTGCAGGAACTGAAAGACGACGGTACAGTACAGTCCATCATCGACAAATACATCACAGCAGAATAATTTTTGAAAATCAAATAAGAAGCATAAACCGGGGACGGGAAACCGTCCCTGTTTTGGCATTACAGGAAAAAAGGAGGACTTTTTTTGGAAGGAATACAGACCTGGTGGGAAGGGATACAACAACAGTTTTATATAAACTTCATTGAGGATGATCGGTGGAAATATCTTTGGAACGGTCTGGGCGTTACATTGCAGCTGACATTCTGCGCTGTACTGATCGGTATTGTTCTGGGTGTCATTCTGGCAATGATCCGTTCTACATATGATAAAAACTATCAGGAAATGCGTCCCGGTTTCGGACGTTTTATGCTGAAGATTTTAAATATTATCGCAAAAATCTATCTGACAGTGATCCGTGGTACACCTGTTGTTGTGCAGCTGATGATCATGTACTATATCATTCTGGCATCCTCCAATAATAAGCTGCTGGTTGGTATGATCGCTTTCGGTGTGAACTCCGGTGCTTATGTAGCGGAAATTGTACGAAGCGGCATCATGTCCATCGATCCAGGTCAGTTCGAGGCAGGACGCAGCTTGGGCTTTAACTACGTGCAGACCATGCGTTACATCATCATTCCGCAGGCACTGAAAAACGTATTGCCTGCATTGGCAAACGAATTTATTGTATTGCTGAAAGAAACCTCTGTTGCAGGTTACATTGCAATGCAGGACCTGACAAAAGGCGGCGACATTATCCGCGGCGTTACATACAGCCCCTTTATGCCTTTGATTGGCGTCGCGTTAATTTACCTGGTTATGGTAATGTTCTTTACCTTCCTGGTAAATAAACTGGAAAGGAGATTGAGAAACAGTGAGCGGTAATGAATCCTTGATCCGTGTGGAAAATTTACAGAAACATTATAATAAAGGTGCTATCAAAGCACTGGACGGCATCAATACAGAAATCAAGAAAGGCGAAGTTGTGGTTGTTATCGGACCTTCCGGCTCTGGTAAATCCACATTCCTGCGCTGCTTGAATCTGTTGGAAGTGCCTACTGGCGGACACATTTATTTTGACGGCGTAGATATCACAGATATCAGAACAGACATCAATATCCATCGTCAGAGAATGG
>CATZIM010000062.1 GCA_958420075.1 uncultured Clostridia bacterium
TGCCACTTTCCATGCTTCAAATCTGCATGTGTAGGACTGGTTGCCCACTTTTTCAATCCAGCCATGGTATTCCATAAAGTCACCAACATATACGGGTGCCAGGAATTCTACTTTTTCATAACCCAGGAACAGGCTGATGTCACCATCTACATAAACCATCAGTTCTGTACCAACATCGCCCCACTGTTCAACGATTCTTGCACCGTTTACCAGACCGCCAACATAATGTGCATCTTTTGCGCTCATCATCAGATGATGTACCACTTTTTTACCTACCATAATCATTTCCTCCTTATTTTCATATCAAGTCATTTGTCATATATTCTTTTTTTCATTGTTTCTATAAGTAAGTTCTTCACAAAGACTTTTCCGAAGCATCTTTGTGGTTCATCCCCCATCTTCCTTGTTTCGCTTTTCAAAAAACCTCCGCTGCCTGTATCAGCAGCTTTTGCAGGAACCATTCATCCTATGGAAGGGAACACTCCTGTGGTCGTTCTCAACCCTTCTCAATCGTTTAAGCATACAGTACAAATCCGAGAATCAGATAAGCAATGGCTGAGAAAATACCTGCAATCAAGCCAAATGGAATCTGGCTTGTCGCATGTTTGAAGTTATCACAGCCTGTAGAGGCAGATGTCAGAATCGTTGCATCGGAGTAGAAGCAGCAGTGGCTTCCCCAAACGCCTGCAGCTGCAACGGCGCCTACGGTTACACCAATGTCGCCGCCCAGAGCGATGGTAATGGGAGCAACGATTGGCAGTGCGATGATATACATGCCCCAGTTGATGCCCATGATAAATTCTGTGCAAGCAAATACCAGGAATACAGTGATCGGCAGCAGTGGCAGAGAAATATTTCTTACCGCTACGTCGATAACGTAATCGATAAAGCCAACCTGCTGGCTCGCGTTTGCGAAACAGAATGCCAGGATCATCAGCAGGATAGGCATAACCATGTTCTTCAAACCTTCAACAACTGCATCGGCATATTCTTCGGGGTCCATACCCTGGAATACGAAGAATACAAAGCCCAGCAGGATCGCGATGATGATACCGATCTGCATATTGAAATCAAACATACAGATGGCAATAATCAGGATAAGGATAGGTACAAAGAAATTGCGAAGTTTGGGTTTCTTGCAGGATTTCATTTCGTCTTCCACATCGTCTTCAAACTCTACCATTTCTTTGCCGGCACGAATGTCGATCTTTTCTGATCCCGGAGGCGCCAGCGGACCGCCGGCAGCAACTCTTTCATACGCTTTTTTCATGGGACCGAATTTCGGGATAATCCCTAAAATAACCAGTACCAGTACAACCAATGTTGAAATTGCGTAGAAGTTAAAAGGAACTGTTTTCATATATGTTGTCAGCTGCTGACCTTCTTCCGCCAGACCGTTGGCAACCATCAACCCGCCAATGAACACTGCCCATGTGGAAATGGGATTCAGAACCGTAACTGGCGCTGCTGTTGTATCAATTACATAAGAAGTCATTTCTCTAGGAACTCTGTATCTGTCTGTTACTGGTGTCATAGCGATACCGGATGTCAGAGAGCTCAGATAGTCGTCCATGGAGAACAGCGCAGAACAAAGCATTGTGCCAAAGAGCGCTGTTTTTTCAGATTTTGCCTTGGAAGCTACAAACTTACCAAATGCAAGACCGCCGCCATTTTTTTCAATAACTGCAACCAAGCTGCCCATCAGACCACAAACAATGATCAGGAACGCAATATCTTCATCCATCATGGTAGCCTGCGCAATGTTCGCAAATTCGATGATGAAGTTTTGCTTGTGAACCATGATACAGCATAAAAGAACAGCTAGTGTAAGCCCTTCAATGATTCTTTTTGTCTTAAAGATAAAGAAGATCATGAATGCAGCCGGAATACATGTCAATATACCGAATTCGTCCGGATTATCAGGTACCAAAATACCTACCAGAGCAAATCCCACAAACAATGCTATGTAAAAAATCAACGTTCGTTTCATTTGATCTTTCTTTTGCGCTTCTCGTACACTTTCCATAGGCCAATCCTCCCTTTTGTCTTACATATTAGAGGTCTTTCATAAATTCACTTCTTTCCTTTTGGCATTCCGAAGCAGGTATTTCTGCCTCGGAATGCACATATATTTTTATTTCGCCGTTATTTTTGAATCAAATATTAATCTTTGAACAGTTTTTCACCATCAGGCAGTTCTACATCCAAAGGCATAGCGATCTTAGAAACATTCAGCATATGGATATAGTCTACGTTGCCTGCCAGAATATTGTTGCCCCATGTACCGCAGCCTTCAGATACTGCAGGAGACAAGCCGTTTGTTGCAGGGCCCCATGCATCGGGTGTAGGCTGGTTTACAAGCAGACGTGCAACGGGAATTCTTTCACCAGCGTATTTGATATGTTCTTTGTCGTTGGTGAACAAACCAGCTGTATGGCCGATACCGCCGGCTTCCTGCATGTTTCTGACTGCCATTTCTACAGCATTTTCGAATGTGTCGTAATCTTTCAGTACAACAACGGGACCCATGATTTCTTTACACATGATGTCTTCTTTCCCAACGCCTTCGATCTTCAGACCCAGAACTTTTGTTTCAGCGGGAATATCGAACCCTGCTGCACGAGCGATAACATCTGCGTCTTTCCCTACCAGATCGGAATTGATTTTGCCGTTGCTGAAAAGGGCTGCTCTGAATTTTTCAACGTCGTCTTTATCTTCATAGATCAGAATGCCTTCATCCCGCAGGGCTTTGAAGAAATCTTTTTCTTCTTCCTGAGGATACAGCATCAGGTTGTCACCGTCGCAAAGGATACCATTGTCACTGCCAACAGCGATGAATGTTTTCTTCGCTGCGTCTACCAGGTCATAACCTCTGTCCAAAATTACGGGAGGGTTGCCTGGGCCAACGCCGTAAGCAGGAGTACCGCTGGAATAAGCTGCTTTTGTCAGCCCAGGACCACCAGTTGCGATAACCAGGTCACATTTTTCCATGAGTTCTGCGGATTTTTCAATGGTAATTTCTTCGATGATCTGAATCAGATCTGCAGGTGCGCCGCATTTTACCAGTGCTTCACGCATCAATTCCACTGTTCTTGTGGAAGTTTTTTCTGCGCGGGGTGCAGGTGTGATTACCAGAGCGTTTTTGCCTTTCAGCGCGTGCATAGCGTTGCCCAAAGGTGTAACGGTAGGGTTGGTTGCAGGTGTAACTGCGCCGATAACGCCGATGGGATGTGCAACTTCGATGATGCCTTCTTCAGGGATTTCTCTAATCACGCCAACGGATTTTTTATCTTTCAGGTAAGCCCAGAAAGCTGTGGGTGTATCTGTGTTCTTACCGATTTTGTCTTCATATTTACCAAGTCTGGTTTCTTCTACAGCCATCTTTGCCAATGGTTCTGCATTTAAGTAAATCACCTTAGCAATTTCAAAAACCAGTTTGTCAACCTGTTCCTGTGTATAATCTAAAATCTGCGCCTGCGCTTTGCGGGCAGCATCAATTCTTTCTTGAATTGTCATTGTCATAATCTGTTCATCCTCCTTTATTCCATTCTCCAATGGGTATTTTTCCATTGGGAGGGCTATAAAAAGTTCCCCGCATGGGAACAATCAATGCCACGCGGGGAAACTATCAATTTTGTCCCATGTTTATTTTATTTCATAGCTGCTCTTGTATCAGCCAAAGATGCATCCATCCGTTCGATTACCTTCGCAATCTGGTCTTCTGTGATAACAGCTGCAGGTTCGAAACGTACGCATTTTGCGTTTACCAGTGTACCAGCTGTGATAACCTTGCGGGCAAACATACCTTTCGCAACTTCATAACCGATTTCGGAAGTCTTGAATTCTACTGCCAGCATCAAGCCGATACCGCGTACATCGTCGATCAGATCAGGATATTATTCTTTCAGTTTATCCAGGCCTTCTTTGATGATGGCACCTTTCTTCGCGCATTCGCCAGGGATATCGTGGTCGATCATGTATTTGATGGTTGCCAGTGCAGCGGAGCAGCATACAGGGTTGCCGCCGAATGTGGGAGAGCCCAGCAGCCAAGGGTTGTCAACCAGTTCCTGTGTCCACATATGAGGACGGCAGATCAGACCGGTGATTGGCATAATGCCGCCGCCGAATGCTTTACCGAATGTCAGGATATCGGGAACAATGCCTTCGCCTTCGCATCTGAACATATGACCTGTACGACCCATACCAGTCTGGATTTCGTCACAAATCAATGCTACGCCGTATTCGTCACAGATTGCTCTGATTTCTTTCATGTATCCTTCAGGAGGAATGATGATACCGGCTTCGCCCTGAACAGGTTCTACGATGAAGGCTGCAACTTTTTCGCCAACTGCAATCAGGTTTCTGATGGCTTTTCTTGCATCTTCTGCGTTGCCGTATTCAACGTGAACAACCTGCTGTACCATTGGTGTGTAAGGAGTACGATATGTGCTCTTACCGCCCATGGAAACCGCACCCATGGATTTGCCGTGGAACGCATTGACTGTGGATACGAACCAGCGTCCACCTGTTGCGATTCTCGCTAATTTCAGAGCCATTTCGTTGGCTTCTGCACCACCGTTTGTAAAGAAGCAGTACTGCAGGTCGCCGGGTGTGATTTCGGAAACAGCTTTTGCAAGATAGCCGCGCAGGGGATCCAGCAGTTCCTGAGAATGCAGTGCCTGGTGACCCAGCTGAGCTTTTACTGTATCAACAATATATTCATTTCTATGTCCACATGTATAGATACCGAAACCGCCAAGGCAGTCGATAAAATCTTCACCGTACAGATCCACTACGCTGCTGTCGTGGTCGGTCCATTCCAGCAGAGCCGCGTTTGTAGATACAGATTTACGATACTTCAGCCAGCCGGGGCTTACATAGTTATCGAAATGGTGAACAGTTTCTTTTGTCATTAATTCTTTATCTGCATCGCTGATATTGTCAGAGTGGATATAGCCAAGGATTCTTTCCAGATATTTACTTGTTTCTTCGAATTGTTTCATATGTACGCCTCCTCATTCTTGTTTTTTTACAATCGTCATCTTGATATCTTTCTAAACTGCGTCTGATACAGGTCTTTTCCTGCATCTCTTATTTTCGGTTAAGTTTTATCCCTCCGCCCTTCTTATTCTTTACGGAATAATGACGTCATTTTCGGAGTATCCCCTCATATCTGATTTGTAACAAAAAATTATGGAGATTGTATTTCATAACTTTTGTTTATCTGAAGCTGCTGCGTGCTATAACGCTGCAGCCATTGATGCCATTTTAAGGTTCTTTCACCATACAGAGCAGCTGTACTCTGTTTTTGATGTTCAGTTTCCGATAAATATTCAAAATATGTTTTTTTACGGTATTGCTGGAAATGACCATTTTGTCACAGATTTCTTTGTTGCTGTAGCCTTTTACCAGCAGATCCAGAATATCGCTTTCTTTTTTTGTCAATCCAAACTGTTCTACCGCTTCCTCAACAGAGACTTTATCTTTGTTCTTGGAAGCCGCTTCCTGTTCTTTGTTGATCCGGTAAGCCAGATGGTTTTCAATCAATTGGATTTTGAAGATATCCGCATACTTGAAGTCTTCCTTTCCTTTGTTCTTATAGAAAGTGATGACTCCCAAAAACCGTTTGTCATATGCCAGAACCAACTGCAAAGAGTAATGCCAGTTATTTACTTCATAAATGCTTTTGTAATATTCTGTCTGCACTCTTTTTTCATCCGGCATCAGGTCTGTTTCCCGGTAAACCATGCTGCTTCCCGTTCCCAGTATTCCCTGACTGTAGTCAATATGCTCATAGGCTTTGGAATAATCCAAAGATGCATTGCTGTTGTAAGAGATACCGGAATCCAGTGAAATGCTGCCGTCCCCTCTGGAAAGATGAAATTCCGCACTGTCAAAATCAATGATCATTTTCAGCTGTTCCAGAAGCTCTTTCCGCATGGCTGCGAAATCAGGATTTGTATGGATTTTATAGATGATGCTGTTCAGAATCATAAATTCATTGTTGTCGATCGTGTTCATGATCGTTCCTCCCTCCACATTATGGCTCCAAGTTTCTGATAAACGAAGTCTCCTGTATATATAACACCGCATCGCCTTTTTGAAGACCAATCTGATTTAGGGAAAATCAAGCTGCCTTTGGTCTGGAAGTTGGAAAAGGATTTCTAATATAGACCCTATGGCTTCCCGCCCATTTGCCCTATGATTCATCCGTCAAATTGCACAATGAAATAAACACTCTACGCTAGTTAGGATGTATTATGCACAATTTGTTTTGCTTTTTCTGGTTTTTATTATATTATATATACAACTCAGAGACAATTACTTCAATATACCATTTTTTTACCACTTTTGTACCATTTTAAGTACAATTTATTTTTCCGTGTTTTATACTGCTAACAATAGACAAATGTCCTTTTTGACCACAAAATAGGGACTTTGTCTGCAATTTTCTTCATTTTTTGATGTCTATAGCATGCCGCTTTATCCCTTCTTGGCAAAACAGACAATTGTTTTCGTTTTCATACAAAAAAATATATCTTATTTGGAATTCCCTGCTGATTTCTTTGAAAATGGCGTATTTTCAAAGAAATTTGTTCTCTGGCAATCATCCAAGAGAACTTTTCCTGCAAAAACCACTGCTGAAAATGTTATTTCAACATAATATTTCCTTTCTGTATGATCTTTTATCTACTCCTTTCGCCCCTTTTGTCTTACAACATTTTGAAATATTTTGTTCAAATATCATTTCCTTTTTCCCGAAAATTTACTTTACTGTAGTTTCTTACAACACAAATCCCCTTGTGCTTAAATATATTTCACGATCACATCTCCTCCCTGGCATGTAGACAAAGTGCCCCTGGCAATGATTTCCTTTTTGAATATCATTCCTCTGTAATAGACTCCCGAAAGGCGCATAAAGTCTATAAAATGCCAAATCATTTATCCAAAAACACATTAGGACTTTCTATTCTTTCGCATTTGCCTCACCATAACTAAGTTCTATTTTTTATACTGTATTTCCTGCAAATATAAATGAACTTTTCAAATAAGAAAAAGAAGCTTTTCTATATGTGAAAAAAGCTTCTTTCATCTTTCTAAAATTTTCATTTTTCCCAAACCATATTTGTAAGACAAATGTCATTGTTTTCCATGTTCCTGCGTGCTACACTCAAAATATAAAAACTTAATGGGGAAATACGAAAGGGGAAATGTGTATGAAAAAGATTCTATTTGTTCCAATACTTTTGCTAAGCCTGATCCTTTCCGGCTTCACTGCCTATGGGGCAACACCCATTGCCAACGCTGTCACAACGGATATTGTGGCTTCCATTAACGGCGCACCCATACCCTGCTATAATTTCTTCGGTCAGGTAACTATCTTTGCGGAGGATCTGGCTGATTATGGCTTCGATGTTTCTTACAGCCACGATGGACGGGAATTGTATATTACATATGATGATAACTTCCACACCCCTGTTACAGCAACTTATACGCCGCCCCAAAACAGACCTATCGGCAGACTGGCATACAAAGTCTATCCCAGCAATGTGACCGCGATGGTGGATGGCAACAAAATGTCCTCCTTCCGTGCAGACGGCAAAACACTGATTTACTTCAAAGCCTTGGAACCTTATGGCGATGTGGTATGGAATGCAGAAAATCGCACTGCTTCTTTCACTTCTGTGGCACTGTGGAAATATACCCTGCCTGATAGCGGAAAGGATATCACCGCAAGCATTTCCGACTTTTCTCTGACACTAACAAAAAATCCTTCTGGCAGTTTTGATGTTTCTGAAAAAAACATGCAGTATTTAACTGCTCCTACCCTCACCGGCGGCAGGACACCCTATACCAAATTTGAATTTTCTCTGTATATGGATGTGGGAGAACAAACAGATGAGGTATCTACTTTGCTATATAAAATGCTCAATGCGGACTTAGACAAATGGATTACCAATGATACTGCTTTGGCAAACGAACATATGAAAGTTACCATCAACGGCGAACCCGTTCCTGTCACATGGGTATCCAGAAGTGCCGGAAATGGTCATTCTGATTATGCATTCATCCTCGGCAAAAAAGTGAAAACCTTAGATGACTTGCAGTCCATCTCCATTACATTTCAATAAAAGAAATTTTGTGCAAAAAAAGACAGTGTGATCATTCACACTGTCTTTTCGTATTTGTTGTTTTATTCTTCTTCCAATTTCAAGAAGGTTATAATAAGTATGACCTATGATCCTGGCTATCTTTGATATATAGTCCCCCTCTATCTATATTTCTATCTAATATTTATTCTTTAAGCATACTACTTCATATTTACAACAAAAAAATGTAAATATATTTGTTCATTACTTCTCTCTAAAATTGTCATTGCCTGAAAAGATTCAGAAAACTTTCTTGGCAAAACTTTTATTTTTTCAATAATCATTTAATAGATTTCTAATTATCTCTTTAGATGTTCTTATATGCCGGT
>CATZIM010000063.1 GCA_958420075.1 uncultured Clostridia bacterium
AAAAGCTGAAAAAATCGAGAAAATCGGCAAAAAAATCACAAATTTGTATTGACGTTGGAAAAAAGGAGGACTATAATTAACTCGTACATGAGAGAGGGACAATTAAATACAATTGTCCATGAGTTAAAAACTTTTAAATTAACAGGAGTGATATTTTATGTTGACAATGGAAATGCTGCAGGATGCAAAAAAAGTACTGGACGGCGTAGCTAGAAAAACACCCGTATTCCAGTCCACTTACATCAACCCCGATGCTGATGTTTATATCAAATGTGAAAACATGCAGGTAACAGGTTCTTTCAAACTGAGAGGCGCTTACTTCAAAACAGCTAGCCTGACAGACGCAGAAGCTCAGAAAGGTGTAATCGCTTGCTCCGCAGGTAACCACGCTCAGGGCGTAGCTCTGGCTGCTCAGAAAAAAGGTATCCCTGCTGTAATTTGCATGCCCGAATCCGCACCCATGGCTAAAGTAGAAGCTACAAGAAGCTATGGCGCAGAAGTAGTGCTGGTTCCTGGCGTATATGATGATGCTGCTGCAAAAGCTACACAGCTGCAGCATGAAAAAGGCTACACATTCCTGCACCCCTTCAACGATGAATATGTAATGGCTGGTCAGGGTACAGTTGGTCTGGAAATCATGGAACAGGTTAAAGATGCAGAAGTTGTTCTGTGCCCCATCGGTGGCGGCGGTCTGATCAGCGGCGTTGCTTTCGCTGTAAAACAGATCAACCCTAACTGCAAAGTATATGGCGTACAGGCTGCAGGCGCTCCTTCCATGCAGAACGCTCTGAACGTTGGTAAAGCAGAAGCTCTGGCTTCCGTAAGCACAATGGCTGACGGTATCGCTGTTAAACAGCCCGGCGACCTGACATTCGCTATGTGCCAGAAATATGTTGATGGCGTTGTAACAGTAACAGAAGACGAAATCGCTTCCGCTATCCTGAAACTGATCGAAAAACACAAAATGGTAGCAGAAGGCGCTGGCGCTGTTTCCGTAGCAGCTGCTATGTATAACAAAGTTGACATCAAAGGCAAAAAAGCTGTTTGCATCATCTCCGGTGGTAACGTTGACGTAAACGTTCTGGACCGTATCATCGACAAAGCTCTGCAGGCTAACGGCAGAATCACAAAACTGTCCGTAATGGTTATGGATAAACCTGGTCAGCTGACACAGCTGCTGACAGCTATCGCTGAAACAGGCGCTAACATCTTCAGCGTAAACCACGACCGTATGGTACAGGATATCGCAGTAAGCACATGTATCGTAGACATCGTTGCTGAAACAAGAAACAAAGAACACAGCGAACAGATGATCGAAGCAATCAAAGCAAAAGGTTTCCAGGTACTGTAATTCACAGCATCTACAGAAGCAACATAAATCCTAACGATAAAAAGGGACATAGCAGCTCAAATGCGGCTCTGTCCCTTTTTCTGTTGCAGGAATCAGAAAAAAATCCTTGAGGTGTGATGTGCTCCGGCGTATAATAGATATACTAACCCAAAAGAAAGGAACGAAAAGTTATGGAAGGGAATCGTGAAAAAAGACGGGGCGTTTTCCTGACGCTGGCAGGGGGCATGTGCTGGGGGGTCTCCGGCTGCTTTGCACAGTTTTTGTTTCAGGAAAAAGGCGCTACGGCAAACTGGCTGGTGTCTATTCGTCTGCTGACGGCTGGTATTTTGCTGTTGATTATCGGGTATATCCGTGAGGGGAAAAAACTCAATGAAGTATTTCATAAAGGCGCAGATGCCAAGAGATTATTGGCATTTTCTGTTTTTGGCATGCTGTTTTGCCAGTATACATACTTTGTAACGGTGCAGTATTCCAACGCAGGTACGGCAACGGTATTGCAGGCATTGGCACCAACGGTCATTTTGGCTTTTGTTTGTATCCGCAGGCTGAAAATGCCCAGAGGATTTGAACTTATTTCTGTTATTTCGGCTATATTAGGGGTATTCCTCCTGAGCACCCATGGGAATATTCATAATATGATGCTGACAAAACAGGCGTTGTTTTTTGGTCTGGCTTCCGCTGTTGCCGCTGCCGCTTATAATCTGTTGGCAGCGAATCTGCTGCGGGATTATGGCGTGTATGTGGTTGTGGGATTTGGCATGTTTTTTGGCGGCTTGATTCTTTGCGCCATTGTGCGTCCTTGGAACCACATGATTCCTTTGGATATGGAAGCCATAGGTGCTATCTTTGGTGTTATCGTCATTGGTACAGCTATTGCATTTTCCTTGTACCTGAAAGGGGTCAGCATCGTAGGCGCTTTCATGGGCAGTCTGCTTGGAACTGTGGAACCAGTGACAGCCATTGTGGTTTCTTTCCTGTTCCTTGGCTCCAAATTCCAGTGGATTGACTTGCTGGGCTTTGCATTGATCTTAGGCACAGTCCTGCTTTTGTCCCTTCGCACACCACATGAAGAAGCATAAAAAATCATTCGGGCAGCACAGAAGAAATGCGAACGTATTTTCTGATGGGGCTTGCCCTTTTTTTCGCCCTCCTTTATAATGGAAAGGGTAAACAGGAGGACAAACTATGATTTCATATATCAAAGGTACCTTGGTACACCGGGGAAACGGCGTGGTGGTCGTGGAAGCCAGTGGACTGGGCTACGAAATTTTTGTTTCCGCGGCAACCCTTTCGGTGCTGCCGGAAGTGGGAGAAACGGTGAAAATCCATACCCACATGAATGTAAAGGAAGACGGCATTTCTCTTTATGGTTTTTCCACGGCAGAAGAACTGGAGCTGTTCCATCGGCTCATCAGCGTTACTGGCGTGGGGCCAAAGGGTGCACTGGGCTTTTTGTCCCAGCTGAAACCCCAGGAGATCATTCTTGCCATCCTTTCTGATGACGTGAAAACATTGTCCAAAGCCCCAGGCGTCGGCAGAAAAACCGCCCAGCGGGTGATTTTGGAACTGAAAGATAAATTCCAGACAGCAGATGCCATTGCCATGGAAATGGAAGCGGAAGATTTGATGCCTACAGGCAGCAACGGCGCGAAATTTGAAGCCATGGACGCATTGGCAGCACTGGGATACAGCCGCAGCGAAGCGGCAAAGGCTGTCAACGGCGTGGCAGCGGAAGGCATGACCACAGAGGACATCTTGAAGGCTGCCCTCAAGAAAATGGTCACATTTTGAGTAGAAACAGGTGGAAACATTGGAAGACAGACGGATATTGACTGCCGGCATGCGGGAGGAAGATCGGGATACCGAACCGAAACTGCGGCCGGAGCGTTTGGAAAACTATATCGGGCAGGAGAATGTAAAGGAAAACCTGCGGGTGTTCATCGAAGCGGCAAAACAGCGCGGCGAAGCCTTAGACCATGTGCTGCTTTACGGCCCGCCGGGACTTGGTAAGACCACATTGTCCAATATCATTGCCAATGAAATGGGTGTGCAGATCAAGACCACTTCCGGTCCTGCCATCGAGCGTCCGGGGGATATGGCGGCGGTGCTGAATAGCCTTGGAGAAGGGGACATCCTCTTTATTGACGAAATCCATCGGCTGAACCGTATGATTGAGGAAATCCTCTATCCTGCCATGGAGGACTATGTCATTGATATTATGATCGGCAAAGGCCCCGGCGCACGTTCTGTGCGGCTGGATTTGCCGAAATTTACTCTCATTGGGGCAACCACCCGTATTGGGCTTTTGACGGCGCCGCTTAGGGATCGTTTTGGCGTGGTACATCGGCTGGAGCCTTATGGTGTGGCACAGCTGAAAGTGATTTTGCTGCGTTCAGCAGATGTACTGAAAGTAGAGTTGGATGAAGATGGTGCAGAAGAAATTGCCCGCCGTTCCAGAGGGACACCCAGAATCGCTAACCGCCTTTTGAAACGCGTCCGGGACTTTGCCCAAGTGAAATACGATGGCAAAATCACTGGAGAAGTGGCGCGGTTTGCACTGGATTTATTGGAAGTGGATAAAATGGGGCTGGATTATATCGACCGGAAAATGCTCATGGCAATGATCGATAAATTTGGCGGGAAACCTGTGGGGCTGGATACTTTGGCAGCCTCCATCAACGAGGAATCCGAAACCATTGAAGATGTATATGAACCTTATTTGCTCCAGCTGGGCTATATCCAGCGGACACCAAGGGGCAGAGTTGTGACGAAACGGGGATATGACCACTTTGGTCTGACGTATCCCGAGGGAAAGGAGTAATCAATATGAAATTACCAATCACTGAAGTGATCGAAAATGTAAAAGACGAATTGCTGTGCTATGAAGGGGCAGAACAGACAGCAGAACGCTGGGAAAAAGAATTTTTGCAGTGGGTGGAAGACCACAAAGGCAAAGATAAAGACATCATCGTAGATGGTGATCAGGTATCCCTGAAAATTCGCGATGAAGAAGAAATCTTTGAAATCGCTGATTCCTACATGGATGCACTGGATGAAGGCAGTGTAAAACACTACTGGGAAAAATTCTGATAGATCTGAAAAAGAAAAGCACGAAATTTCCGAAAAGAAGTTTCGTGCTTTATACTGTCCCAAAACTAGATTTTATACTTTTTACAAGAACGCGGAAGGGTTTGGGGAACCATGGTCAATACGTTTGCTCTGCAAACGCCAGCCATAAATGGCTGTCCGCACTTCTTTGCGGTATGTAGTTCCTCAAGTGGAATCCGCAGTCGGAATTTACTTCCGACGAGGAAAAGCGGGAGTTTCAAGGCTTTTAAGTCCATGGAACTCCCGCTTTATACTTCTGTCTATTCGTCAAAGGCTTGAATGAAATGAGCCTTTGACGATAGAGTGTCGTTATTTTGTGATGTAGTAGGTGGCTTCCATTTCTGCCGCCAGCAAATCCCCGCAGAAACACTGGATAGTCAGCACCAGTTTGCCTTTTTGGAATTTTGCGAAAGAATCCAGCAAAGCCTGTTTGCTTTCCGGGTCATTGCAGATACATTCTGCCCGAAAATCTCCTTTGATGGGTGCGATATACCGCAGCTGAGTTTTCTGTGCTACGATATTGCCCTTTGGCAGAAGTTCATGGAAGTTGGCATACATGACAGACCAGCCGCAGACCGTCATCAATGCGCTGATACTGCCAGCAAAGCCTGTGTTTTTATCGTTTTTATTCTGGGTAAAAGGAACAGAAAGCACCACTTTTTCTGGTGTGTATGTTTCCGCCTGAATGTCCATGAATTCCGTCAGAGGAATATTGCTGTGCAAAAATGAAGTAAATGCTTTTGTGTCCATGATGTTCTCCTTTATACTTCAAAAAATGCTTTGTCATAGGTAACAGTGCCATTCCAGTCTCCAGCAGGTTCCAGCAAAGGCAGTGCCATATAATTTGCGTCGGGCACACCTTCGAAGGGGCAGATAATGCCGAACCGAGAGGCAGGCACATAGCCGACTTTGGGGTAATATGTTTCACTGCCCAGTACGACGCTGATACCATAGCCCAGTTTTTTGGCAATGCGGTGACCTTCTGCCAGTAAGGCAAGCCCAACGCCTTTTCGTTGGTGTTCCGGCAATACTGCCAGCGGCGCAGGGGCGATGGCTGTTTTTTCTCCGATTTTGATTTCAGAGAATAGAATATAGCCTATTATTTTTTCGTTTTCCTCTGCCACCAGAGAAAGAGCAGGTTGGAAAGCGGGGCTTTTGTGGAGCAGTACTACCAAGTCCTGCTCGTTGCCGTCGCTGTGTTCCGCAGAAGCAAAGGCGGTTTTCACCAGCTCATATACGGCAGAAGCGTCAGAGGTTGTTTCCTGTCTGATTATCATGTTTATTTCCTTTCGTCTGTTTCATTGAGATTTTCCCAGAAGTCCTCTTTGCCGATTTTTTTCAGATTGCGGTAATAAGGACGGTCTTTGTATTCATAGCGGCAGATGGAAGAAAATACGCAGTAATCACAAGGTGTGCTGTTCTGTTTGCGATACGGGGCAGGGGTGATGACGCCTGCTTTCATGCTTTCGCCAATGGCAGCGGCACGGTTTGCCGTAAATGCCATAAGGGCGTTATATTCTTCTTCCGTAGCCAGCAGGGAAGATGCTGTGGGCGTTCCTTTTTTGGTATATTTCAGTGGGATGATGTCCGAAGAACCCAGCCGCATACCGCCGCTGACAGGGTCAATAAAGACTTCATCCATGGCTTTGATGACCGTTTCGTTTTCCAGCACCAGACCGGACATCTGCATTTTGCTGTAAAGCATGGTTTCCAGTTCTTCGGTAGATAATTCTTCTGTTACAGACAATGTGGGGTCTGTGATGCGGAAATAGAATACACCGCCGGGGCGGTAGGATTCCGTTCCATGGTTTTTCAGATAAGCGTCCAAATATAATAACAGCTGCAATTGCAGGCCGTAATAAATGTCCTGGAAATCAAAGGCTTTTGTGCCGGATTTATAGTCGATGATTTTCACGAATTTATTGCCTTCCGCATCCAGTAGGTCTACGCGGTCGATTTTCCCTCGCAGAATTAGCTTGCTGCCGTCAGCCATGCCAATGACGATGGGCGGCAATGCTTCATGGGGGCCAAAGCCCTCTTCATAGCCAGCAGGCTCAAACATACCGCTCTGGATATGGCGCACCAATGTCCAACCGGCACGTCTGGAAATTCGCTCCAGTCGTTTGATGAGGTACCGATTGGCGGCAGAATCCAGCAGGATTTCGTTACCCAGATGGGGAGCTGCTTCGTCCACAGCGGCATCCATGCGGCGTTCTGTTTCTTCCTGTGTTAAGGTTTGCCAGGAAATGCCGTCTTTTTTCAGTGTGGCTGCAAACTGCTCTAATACTTGATGGAACAGATTCCCTAAATCAGGCGTACGCAGCTGGTACAACTGCCTAGGTCTTGCTTTCAGTCCATATTCCGCAAAATAAGCGAAGGGGCAGGCGGCAAACCGTTCCAGACGGGATACGCTGGAAAGGATATTTTTACCGTAAAGGCTTTTGGCAGTTTTTGGGGAAAGTTTTTGCCGTCTGTCATGAACGGAAAATCCCTGTCGCAGGAGAGAAAGCCGCTGCTGCCATTGGGGTGTGGTGGCAAAATAACTGTAAATATCCTGCCACATGGGTTCCATGGGGGATTCTTCCACGTGTTTGCGCATCTGTGCCCCTAACTGGTGGAAACATCCGCCTGGAGTCAGAGCAGAAAGGGGGAGAACGTCGTCCCGTTCTTCTGTCAATGTGGGATACATCTTCCCAATGCGGGCAATGAGAGAAGAGGGGAACAATGCTTTCCCTTCTGTGTCCCCGTTGGCGTAGGTGAGATACAGGGCATGAGAAGGCTTTGTCAATCCTCTGTAAATGAGGAACTGTTCTTCAAATAATTTCCGTTTGCCATCAGGGGCAAGCTCCATACCTGCCGCTGTCAGGGCTTCTCGTTCTGTTTCTGTGAAAATGCCTGTGTTTTCCGCAGGTGCGGGCAAAATGCCGTCATTGACGCCTAAAACCAGTAAGGCTTTGATGTCCGGCAGACGGCTTCGTTCAATATCCCCCACCAGCAGGCTGTCAGCCGTCGGCGGAATGAGCCCCATGGAGCTTTCTTCCAGCCCGGCAGACAAAATACGGGCAAAGGTGTCCAGTGACATAGGCGCGTCCCCCAGGATTTCCACGGCTTTTTGCAGCACATCCATGAGGATTTGCCAGATTTGCCGATGTTCTTCGGCTTTGGCGGCATTTCCTTTGGCAGCGGCTGCTTCGGAAAGAGCTGTCAGTTTTTGGGCAATGCCCAAGGTGTCCAGTTGAACAACAAGGGCCGTTACCCAATCCCGTAAAGGTAGATTTTTCTTCCGTTTCAGGGCAAGGAGGGGAGCAAATGGCGTCATGACCTGTACGCGGAGGTCATTGAGATACGCCTGTTCTGCTTCCTGTCCCGGCTGAAAGCCGTATGTCCAGACGTCTTTTTTCCATTTATAACCTTTGATGCCGTATGCCAGAACATAGTTTTCCAGAATATCCATGTCCTCCTGTGCCATGGGGGTCAGACTTGTTTTCAGATAAGAGAAAACAGATTCATAGCGGAAGTCATAGACCACACATTCCAGCAGGCTGTTCACCAGCAAAATGAGGGGGTGAGAGGCAATGTCACGACGGCTGTCCACAAAACAGGGGATGCCGGCTTCTGACAGGATGCCTTTCAGCCCTTTTTCGTAAGCGGACATGGCATTGGTAACGATGGCAATATCCCGATAGCGCAAGCCCTTTTCCCGTACCAGAGAAAGAATTTGTCCTGCGGCGTATGTCATTTCCGATTCCCTTGTAGCGCAGGAACAGATATGGATGCCCTCATGGTCGGGAGATTTTTTATAATAACCATAAAAATAGTTTTGTTCCAAAAAGGCAAGGGCAGGTGTTTGTGCCCGAGGGTTTTCTTTGAAAAAGACAGGGAATTCCATGGCAATGCCCATTTCCTCTGCCAGAGAGACCAGTTTTTGTTTTGTCAGATGTGGTTCAAAAAATGGCGCGGCAGGAGGCAGACTGGAAGCGAAATAGCTG
>CATZIM010000064.1 GCA_958420075.1 uncultured Clostridia bacterium
TTGTATCGATGTTTTGGTCTCCATTCACGGAATCCATTCCTGTGTCAGGTGTCATTTGACGGAAAAACTGGTCCAGTGCATCGTCGCCTGTTGGAAATTGAGAGCCTTCGTTATAAGTAAATGCACCATCCAAATAGGTGCCAATACGAAATTGTGTATACCATGTCTGATCGGATGGCTCTGTACTGATAGTGCCTGCCACAGAAGTTTGACCTGCTTCCCCGCGTCTTGGCTGGTCAATCAAAAATATGCTGTGACCCATTTTCAAGAACAGATTTGACCATCCATCTCTTCCGTCAGGTGTTGTCATCCATCCCATTCTGGATTGGCCATATCCATGCAAAAATACCATCGGCAATTCTGTTTCATTTTCCGGGATTTGATAAAATACATTTGCATGATCCACATGGGAAGTGGAACCTTCTCTGGAAGTATAATAATGAGATACGTCAAATGTACCTTCCGATGTTGTTACAGTTCCGCCTGCGGAAAACATTCCTTGTTCCGCAATTGTCAAGCTTCCGCTGCTGACTGTTTCTGCAGAACTTTCCTGTCCAGTGCATCCCGCAAGTATTGTCACACCTAATAGGCAAGCAATCGCAAGTGACAGTATTCTTTTCTTTTTACTCATAAAATTCCCTCCTGTTTTATTCTCATTTCTGTTCATCTACCGGAGGAACCATATTCGCATATCGATTTAACAGTTCCGGTGTGCTTGTATAGTAGCGTTTTTTCTTATCCAAAGCAGAGATTTCTGCCATCTCCTCATTTGTCAAAGCAAAGTCAAAGATATCAAAATTATCGCGGATATGTTCTGGATTCTTGGAGCCAGGAATGACAATGTTTCCGCTTTGAATATGCCATCTTAAAATAATCTGTGCATTACTTTTGTGATATTTCTTTGCCAGACGTGTAAACACAGACTCTTTCATCAAAGAGGTGTCCCCATGTCCCAATGGATACCACGCCTGCGGAATCATTTTTTCTTTCTCCAAGAACGCTTTCAGTTCTTTTTCCTGAGAATATGGATGCAATTCTGTCTGCAATACAGTAGGTCTGATTTTGCAGATACGCAAAATTTCCTGTATCTGTTCTTGATTGAAATTGGAAAGTCCAATGGCTTTTACCTTTCCTTCCTGATATGCCCTTTCCATCTGCTGGTAACCGGCAACATAGTTGCCTGCCGGCTGGTGGATCAGCAGCAAATCGATATAGTCTGTGTGCAGTCTTTCCAGCGTTTTTTCTACAGCATCTGCCTGTTCATAGAATGACGGCCACAGTTTTGTTTCCAAAAAAATCTCTTTTCTGTCTATTCCAGATTTTTTCATGGCACGTCCAACTGCCTTTTCATTTACATAAGCATTTGCGGTATCAATCAGTCGGCACCCATTTTCCAGTGCGTAAAGAACAGATTTTTCTGCTTCGTCCGGTGTTAATAAAAACGTACCAATGCCTGCCATTGGCATTTTAATGCCGTTATTTAAAACTGCATATTCCATCATAAGCATTCACTCCTTTTTATTGTCCATTACTGTTTTCACTTATATTTTAAATACAATCGTCCACGTGCAGAAGTCTCCCTTTGTTATGCAGTTAAAACCTTAAGGTTATAACGAATTCTTTTTCATCCTGGATCCTCCAAAGACTTCGGACATAGTCATATTTTCAAGTGCATGATCAATTTCATTTACTTCTTTTTCGGAAAGCATCACTTCAGCAGACAATAAATTTTCTTTCATTCGCTCCACTTTTCTCGTACCTGGAATTGGCACAATATAAGGCTTTTTGCACATCATCCACGCAAGAGAAATTTGTGCCTGTGTCGCCTGTTTTTTCTCTGCAATATCGTTCAGCAACTGTAAAAGGCCTTTATTTTTCTCCTGTGCTTCTTTTGAAAACTGCGGCATAATGCTGCGATAGTCATATCGGGAATCAAATACACAGTCACGACCATATTTTCCAGTGAGAAAACCGTTTGCCATAGGAGAAAAAGCCACTAACCCTACATTCAGCTCTTCCAAAACAGGAAACAACGTTTCATACGTTCTTGCCATCATGGAGTATCTGTTTTCCACAGCTGTTACCTTACAAACGGCATCCGCACGGCGCAGATAATCCTCATTGGCTTCCGATATGCCCCAATGAAGGATTTTTCCTTCATCAATCAGTTCCTTCATCACTTCAGCTACTGTTTCCGGCGGAACAGCGGGATCTATGCGGTGCTGGAAATATAAATCTATATAATCTGTTTTCAAACGCTTCAAAGAACATTCTACAGATTTGCGTATCACTTCCGGTCTTGCATCCGGAATAAGAGCATGATTTACTTTTCCATCAGCTTTGTCAAAACCTATTCCAAACTTGGTTGCGATTTTCACACGATCGCGATATGGCTTCAGTGCTTCACCTACCAGCAGTTCATTTTCGTGTGGATTTTCCGCTGTACCATAAACTTCCGCTGTATCAAAAAATGTATATCCCATTTCATATGCTGCCTGAATAGCTTTGATCGCTTCTTTTCTTTCTGTGGGCGCTCCATAAGCATGACTGAATCCCATACATCCCAGCCCTACAGCTGAAACCTCCAGATCTTTTCCCAATATTCGATGTTTCATATTAAGCCTTCTTTCCCATTTCATACGCTTCCTGTTCTACCCTGCTGCCTTTAATTGCGCCTTTTTCGTAAAATCCGCCGCCGTAAATTCTTCCTTTTACATTTGACCATGGCAAGCAATCTGTAAATCCAGCCAACGCATCAAACGTGCGCGCAAGCTGAACATTATCATCCGCAGCAGTTGCCGCAAAATAGAAGTCTTTCCGGCATATTTTTTCATATTTGGGCAAACACCTGTCTATAAATACTTTCATCTGACCTGACAACGAATAAAAATATACCGGTGTTGCAAGAAGAATCACATCTGCAGCCATCTTTTTTTCCAAAACCTGCGGCATGCCATCTTTTTGCACACATTTTTCCGTGCCACGGCATCCATAGCACGCCATGCAAGGCTGTAAATTCAAGTCCTGAATATATATTTTCTCCGTTTCGTTTCCGCTGTCAGAAGCTCCTTGCAAAAAAGCGTCGCACAATAAATCTGAATTACCGCCTTTTCTTGGACTGCCTTCTATCGCCAATATTTTTTTGCTCAATTTAAAAACCTCCTTTTACTCATAACATTCTTTTAAAATTTCCAGAATCTCTTCATGGGTCATTTTTTTATAGCTTCCTTGTGAGATATTACAAGAATCTGCAATTACTTTCAGTTCTGTTCTATCGTTCACTCCAATTTCGCGCAATGTTGCAGGCAATCCCAGTTCTTTCATGAAATCAGCCAGCGCCTGAATTCCTTCTATTGCCAGCTCATGGTCACTTCTTCCATTTCTTTCAATCCCCCATACGTTTTCCGCAAATCTTACAAATTTCGACAGACCGTAGGAATAAATGTGTTTATAGTACACTGGATGCAGCACTGCCAAGCCAAAACCATGATTGCAGTCTGTATATGCCCCCAATTGATGCTCTATTTGGTGACACTGAAAATCGCATTTTTTGCCTAGTTTGATAATTCTGTTCTCAGCCATTGTAGAAGCCCATAAAAGATTGCTTCTTGCCGTATAGTCCTTTGGATTTTTTACAGCGTTGCGCAAATTACAGATCACACTTCTCATAAGTCCTTCTGAAATGTTGTCAGAGACGTTGTCTTCATTTGGTTCGCTGAAATATGTTTCCATAATATGAGACAAAATATCAAATCCGCCGGAAACCAGCTGTTTGATGGGAAGGCTATATGTATATACTGGATCCATCAACGCAAATCTCGGGTTGCACTTCGAATAATCTCTGCCTGTTTTCACTTTTTTCTCCTCGTTGGTAATCACAGCACCACCATTACACTCACTGCCTGTGCCGGCAGCAGTCACAATTACCCCTAATGGCAAAGGTTCAAAATCGACTACACCGGCTCTTTCCCAATAATCTGTCCAAATATCCCCCTCATAAACAGCAGCCATAGAAACTGCTTTACAGCAATCCATAACAGAGCCACCGCCGATACCAAGAATTACATCAATATGGTTTTCTTTTGCCAGTTTTGCGCCTTCCAAAACCTTCTGGTAAGTTGGATTAGGCATAATACCCGAAAATTCCGTAACCTGTTTTCCCAGACCTTGCAGTAAAGAGATTACCTCTTCATAGATACCGTTCTTTTTGATAGAACCGCCGCCGTAAGCAACCATCACCCTATTGCCATATGGTTTCAGACAGCAGCATAAATACTCTTTCACACAGCCCTTTCCAAAATATACTTTTGTTGCGTTTTCAAATATAAAATTATTCATATTAACAGCCTCCTTTTCATTTGATTATAAAAAAATAGAGACTTCGTAAGAAGTCTCCATTGGTTTTGCAGTATTAACTTAAAGGTATATACTCATACTATTTATATATTTTTTGAACCGCCTCTAAAAAACGCTTCACTTTTTTTGTAGGATTTGGGGAATGAAGCAGTCCAAATGGAATTGTATAATTCCACTCAACTGGAATTATTTTTAAAAGCGGATGTACTTGCTGCCAATTTTCAATGGCCATTAAAATATCATTGCTGTTTTCACATCGGTTGAATATATCTACATCATAAAAATCTATATCCACAATATGAATCTGGGGATGATTTTTCCATAAATCATCTCTCAGCATATCAACGTAATTACTCCAACCGCGGTGCATCAGCATAAAATTTTCACCGTACAGATCCTGTATAGAAAGCTTATCCTTGCCAGCCAGTCTATGATTGATGGATACAGCACAACAGATCGGAACACTTGAAATTTCCAATCCTGCACATTCTCTGACATGGAGCATTGTATCATCAAAAATGCCTGCAACAACGTCTATATTCTGGCCAAGATTTTTCAAAATCTCTCTGGCATTTTCAGGTGTATTTACAAATGGCACAAGCTGAAATTTTGTATTGGGGCACTCTTCCTGTAGTTTATTCCAAGCTCCAATAAGTGTTTGTGGTGGTGTCATAGGAGATGAACCTATTCTGATGACATCTTCTTCTAAATTCATCGCGTTTTTCGCTCTGATCACAGAGTCTTTGCAATATTGCACAATATATTTAGCATCTTGGTAAAACGACTTTCCGCCTTCGGTCAAAACAAGTCCTCGATGGGTGCGAACAAAAAGTTCAATACCGATATCTCGCTCCAATAAATTGATTTGCTTGATTACCGCAGGAGGAGATATAAACATTTTTTCTGCCGCTTTATTAAAACTTCCTGCTTCCACAACTTGTATAAATGTTTCCAATTGTGGGTTATACATAAAAGCTCCTCCTTTATTTGTCTTTTCCTTTATTTTATATGAATGAATTCTATAAAGCAAAATTTTTTAAGCAGTCTTCTTTTTCTGTATACTAGTGAACAATTAGTGTGTATAAGCAACTGCACCAAATTCATCTTTCATTTTATTTTTTATACCACATCTGTATTCGATGGATAATGAAATCCTATTTCCCGCTATCTGCATTCATATTTATATGAAACAAATAGCGGTATTTTATTTTATTGCATATAAGAAGTACCAGTAGCATCAATGTTATTTATTGCACGCGTATAAATAACTTCTCTGCAGGTATCCAATAAAGTAAAGAAAGTTTCTACCTTTTCAGCCCCCCATACAAACGGATGATCTTCATCAGCCAATAAGAAGTTTCCTTCTTCATCTGTATACTGGCGCATTTGTTCCATCATAGGAACAGACATATCTACAAATGGGTGATTGCTTATAACAACATCTACGATCTTACCTTCACTTGTGCCAAGTTTGCTCTGAAGCAAACTGCTGTCCTGAGCAATTTTCATAAAGTTAGTAACAGAACTGTGATAAAGCTCCATATCCTCTACGCCGCCTGTTACATTTGTATTGCCATAAGTTGCCCAAATATGCTCTACAGGTTCTTCGCCTTGTTGCGTATATGTTACCTTCGCAATGTAAGATAAGCCTGAGTATTCACCATTTCTAGGCTGTGTTCTTGGGCATGACACAGCCAAAACAGTGTTGTCGCCGCAGGAAACAGTAAATATTTTACCATAAGCATCTGCATTGTCGCCGGTATAAGTTGTATCTTCTTCCACATTTACAGTAAATCCGAAATCTGCACCATTTTCAATTTCTGCCTGTAATTCTTCAGCATCTTCAATGCTGTAAATTACTTTCGTTCCATAGTTTTCTTGGAAATATGCTGCACCACCTGTATGGTCAGGGCCGCTGTGTGTAATCAAAATAACCTTAATTTTAGCAGGGTCCAAGCCAAGTTCTTCCATACCAGGTATAATATAACCGTCTACTGTATCATCGCCTACTGGCATATAACTATAACCGGAGTCTATCATAATATAGCCGTCTTCATCTTCAAAAATAAATACGCCAGCTTCCGTACCGCCAACAAAGTACAAATTATCAAACAGCTTTGTGGGCTCTGTGTGTTCTTCATAATTAGGTGCAAGTCTAACATTTGGCACATCAGCAGTCTTACACTGCAATCCTTGTGCCAACTGAAGTGATGGATCATCACCTGCAAGCTCTATGGTTTCATCAAGCAAAGATATAATTTCCTCATTGTCTAAACCATAGAGATAAAGCTCAGAAGCTTCTCCATTATCGTTTGTAACAACAATCGCTCTTGTGCGTTCAGCACCTGTAATATCACTGCTTAATGAAACTTCTGTTGCTACAACAGCAGTTTCTTCTGCATTGGGTACCATTTCAAATGCCTTAAAATCAGCAGCCAGTGTGTAGGTTTCTTCATGATCCAGCAAAACTGTCATGGTATTGTTGCTTACAGTCACTCCGGAAAAACCATCAGTTTCTGTTGTATAGTAATCTGTTCCTTCTTCTGGCGCATTAAGATCATTGCCATTTACCCATTCGCCTTTGTCAACAATATATTTCCCACTGTCATCAGTCGTATAGTTTAAATAAAGGCCGGTGGTTGGACTTGTACCATCAAAAGAACCGCCTGCTTCTACAGCGGCAACAGTAGGAACACCATTTATAATAGCGTCATAGTAGTTGACCGATACTCCATCAATCACACCAGAAGCAACAGGTGCTGCATGGTTATAGAAAAATACATCACCTGTACGGTCAATAGAATATTTTTCTTCATCTACATAAGTTCCTATTTTTTGAGTCGTTCCATTAACTGTATAAGTCCATGTATATACCGCATCCCCACGCAAAGTCAATTCAGGGAAGAATTTTTCTGCAAACTGTACGACATCAGGTGTTTCAGATGATGCTTCATCATTTGTTTCATCATAAATACTGTTTGAATTTTCAGCAGATGTAACAGCAACAGCGCTTCCGTCATATGTTACCATATTCGCCTTAAGCGTATTAAGAGCATAGAGGCAAGCCTCCTGACAAGTAAGCTTATCACTACCCACAAAATCATCATTACCTTTTGTAAGGCCTAAATCATTAGCCAGTAATTCTACCTGTGCAGCCCAGCTACTGCCGCTTATCCCCTCTTCTGCTCCATCATATCCCAGCGCTACTAGGAGCATTTTCAAAAACTCATCGCCTGTAACAAAACCATCTGGGTGAAATGTACCATCTCCATAGCCGCTTACAATACCATTTGCAGCGCAGTATTCGATATACGGAGCATAAATATTATCAGCAGGTACATCAGAAAATGCTGTATTTCCTGTATAGGCATCAATATTTCCTGACATCATATTACAAATAATCTTCGCTGCCTCTCCACGAGTAAGCATATCCTCCGGTGCAAAAGTACCATCAGAACTTTTGTCCATAATGTTCAGCGCTGAAACCACATCTACAGCTTCACCATATTTTATATTACTGCCTTCATCTGTAAAATCGGCAGCTTGTACGCTGACATCTGCTACAGATGTTGTCATAACTGCTGCCAATGCAATAGAAATGAATTTTTTCATCTAATATTTCCTCCTTTAATAAAGTTTTTTGTTGTTAAGCCAATTATCTTTATGCCTAACAAACCAAAATACATATTGAAAGCAAATGTATTATACAAATTAAAGCTGAAAATATTCTGAAAAATATCCATGAAATGAAAATTTTATATATTTTTTATGATAATGGCAATTTAACAAAAAATGAATTTAAGTCATTATCACTTTCCACCCAAATTTTACCTTTGTGATTCATTACAATATTTTTTGCAATGGCAAGACCTAGCCCAAAACTTCCTTTGCATGTATGTGCATAGTCCGCCCGATAAAATCTTTGGAAAATAAGTTTTGACTGCTCCAGTGAGATTTTTTCTCCTGTATTTGACACAACCAAAACACAGTATTTTTTATTTTGCTTTTTGAGTGAAACTTCCACTATTCCCGGTATGGTGGAATATTTTAAAGCATTATCCAGCAGAATATCCAATATCTGCT
>CATZIM010000065.1 GCA_958420075.1 uncultured Clostridia bacterium
TAAGCATTAGATGCCACTTCCCGATGTCGTATCGGGTCTACTCCTAAGCGGTAGGCCGGAGGTTCAAATCCTCTTAGGGACGGCGCCGGAACCTTTGGGTTTCGGCTTTTTTCTTGTTTTTCGGAGGTGGAAGAATTGCGGACAGAACAGGAAATGATGGATTTGATTCTGGAAACGGCAAGACAAGACAGTCGGGTGCTGGCGGCATATCTGAAAGGCTCTCGTGCCAATGGAAATGTGCCAAAAGATGTCTATCAGGACTTTGACATCATGTATGTGGTGAAGGAAGTGGCACCTTTTCGGAAAAACCCTGCATGGCTGGACGTGTTCGGCGAAGTCATACTGAAGCAGGAGCAGGACGACGATTTCGGTTATGGAGAGCGGTTCGGCATCCGTGGGGATTACGACAAAAGCTATTCCTGGCTGCTGCTTTTTGCCGATGGTAACCGCATCGACATTGGCGTGGAAACCCTGGAAACTATGGAGCAGGGGAAGAACCGCAACCGCCTGTTTGTGCCTTTGTTGGATAAAATCGGCTGTCTGCCTCAATTTCCACCGACAGACGAGGAATTTTGGGTGCAAAAGCCTACGGAAAAAGGATTTTTGGGCTGCTGCAACGCCTTTTACTGGAATCTGTGCGATGTGGTGAAAGGTTTGGCGCGGCAGGAGATGCCCTTTGCCATGACAACCTATCATACACTGGTGCGGCCTATGCTGGAACAGATGCTCCAGTGGCAAGTGGGAACGCAGTCGGATTTTGGTGTATCCTGCGGCAAGCTGGGAAAATATCTGAAAAATTATCTACCTAAGGAACAGTATGACCTTTATTTGGGAACATTGCCCGATGGTGATTTTTTGCATTTCTGGACAGCCCTCGAACAGGCGTGCATCCTTTTTCGGCAGACCGGGGAACAAATGGCGGAAGCGCTCGGTTTTGTCTTTCCTGAAAAAGAGAAAAAAGGTTTTCGACAGTATGTGAATATCGTAAAAGAAGAAATGAAAAAATAAAACCACCCTAAAAGGGTGGTTTTTGTATTTAAGATTCTTTGCAGGCATTGCCCCTGATTCTCTGGGAAACCAGTTTCTGGAACAGGAAGGTAAATACCAAGGCGAAAAGCACGCCCAGAATGGTGTCTGTGATACGCAGCACAACAGCATTGTCCAGACCATAGATGCCGGTTGCCAGCATCAGCGCACCAAAGCAGTTGAAAGCGGTTTTATAACGATAGTCCCGGCAGAAGCCAAGGCACAGACCGCCCAAAGGCCCCAGCAGGAAATGCAGGGAATCGGGTGTAATCAGGTAAATGACCAGATAAGCGCCGGAGCCTGCGAAAACCCCGATGATACGCTGCCAGAAACGAGTGGTGACGCTGTCGGAATAGGGATATTCACACAGCAGGGAGGCGCAGGCAAAGCCCATCCACATGAACCGTTCCACGCCGAAGAACCGTCCCGCGGTCAGCACCAGACTAACGCCCAAAGCCATACGGAACTGCCACAGATGGACAATATTGCGTAGGTCGAACCGCTGAAGCACATGGTGGAAACGAACTTCCCCATGGGCGTGGCGATGTTTCCGGTACAGGATGATGGCGCAGAGGAGATAGCCTACCACTGCCATCATGGTTCTTCTTGCCAGTGCTTCGCCGAATACGGGATTGCCTGTCAGGTATACATAAGCAAAGCTGTACAGACCGCCGTTGCCCAGTTCGGGCTTTTGCGTAGTCATATAGAGCAGCAGGAAAAAGCTCACAAAATGCAGGGGAATGGCAAGATAAGGCGGTGCCACTGCCACAGCGGTGGGTGTGAACAGAAAAATTGCCAGAGCGGCCCCCAATGTCACCAGGGAATCCCCCATACAGTATTCAAAATTTACGAAACGGATACCTAGCAGGATACAGAACAGCGCCACTGCCAAAGGGGTGTTGTCCTGACCGAATACTTTCGCAAGGCCGCTGATGAACACAACCGCAAAGCCTACAATGAGCAGGGAACGCAGTGCCATAGCGAACCAGTAAAACCGTTTTTCCGCGGGGGTATCACACTGGGCGATTTTCGCTTTCAATATCGCCGGGTCCATTTGTAAAGCATTATAAAAATTCATGGGCATCACTCCTGTTCTTCCTTTTTCATATGAGAAACGATCTTGTCTGTATACTGCAAAAACGCCTCAAAGTCTTCTCCTGTGCTTCGCCACAGGTCGTAAAAGGGCTGCAATATGATTTTGTATCCTTTTTGCAGTTCTTCCACGCCGGTATCTGTCAAAAAGATTTTGTAGCTCCGCTCATCCTGGGGCTGTTTTTCCTTGCGGATGCAGTTTTTTTCCAGGAGGCTTTTCAGACAACGGCTGACAGCTTCTTTTTTCATGCCGCTGCGCTGGCTCAGCAGAACGGGGGTGTTCTGTTCCGGCTCCTGATACAGCCATGCCAGCAGTTCACATTCGCTGACGGTGAGATTGGTTTGTTTTGCGGGCAGGAGCAGGCGTGTCAGTTTTTGTACCTGCTGCTGGTAATATACCATATCCATCCAATCGATCTCCATTTCTGAACCTCCATACACTTAACGAAGTTAATTAACAATGTTAATGATATAACGGAAAGGCTGAAATGTCAAGGATAAAAAAAGAAACAGACAGGGATTTGCACGAAATCCTGATAAAAACAGAATAGCCGAAACCCTTTGTATGGCAAGGATTCCGGCTATATTTGATTTCTTACTGTTTTTACTTGATGGGGATTTCTCCATGTTCCTTCTCAAATTTCTGGATGCAGTCCCGAATGAGGATGTTGACCTGACTGTTGGCGGAACGGCCTTCGTAGTCGGCAACGAAATGGAGTTTGTGCAGCATGGTTTCGTCAATGCGGATAGACAGATTTTTGATTCCCATGGATATCACCTCTATATAAATATAATTTCATTCTAATTTGCATCTAATATGGATTTATTTTATATTTATTTTGTGATAATATGTTTAAAATGACTTTTATTTAAACTGAAAATAAATTGAAAATGAATGCATTATGAATGTGAAAGAGGTGATAATCATGCATGGAAAAATCTGTTGTTTCTTTGGTCATCGGGATGCACCCGACGCCCTTGCCGATGATCTTTACACTGCCGCCGAGGAGATGGTGCTGCTGGAAGGAGTCACCACCTTTCTGGTAGGGGGACATGGCAATTTTGACTTTCTGGCAGCCCAAACCGTGCGGCGATTGCGGATGGTCTATCCCCATATCCGTTTGGTGCTGGTGGCGGCCTACGCCTCTGCTCTCCGCAGTCCAAGGGTGAAAGAAGGGGGATTTGATGATGCTTTTGTGCCGGATACGCTGGCAAAGGTGCCGTATAAAGCCGCCATTGTCTGCCGCAACCGCTGGATGGCCCAGCAGACGGATTTTGTCATTGCGTATGTCATCCGAGCGGAAGGCGGGGCCTATACCGCCGTGGAATATGCCAGAAAGAAAGGAAAAAAAGTCTGCTTGATATAGCAAAACAAAAAAGGTATGGAACTTAGGGGCATCTTCATAAGAAAACAAAGAAAGCCAAAACCCTTATGATTATAAAGGATTTTGGCTTTCTTATTTTTTATTAAGATTTTTTGTTATGTTTTCTTATGAAGGCAGCCGTCGCAATTCCCCTTAAGAAATCAAGAAAAAGGAAAATCAATGTTTTCTTAAGGGGAAGTTGCTTTTTTCCATACCTTTTTATAATACGCTTTTCGCTTTATTTCGCAAAGAATTTAGAATAGTATCCCATCACGAAGATGAACAGGATAATCAGGGGCAGTACCCACTGGATGTAAATTTTCAGTCCTCTGGGGAATTTCAGCCCTTTGCCCGCATTGGCTTCTGCCAGGAAGTTGTCCCAGCCCCAGCCCATTTTCCAGCTGCAGAACAGGACGAAGATCAAACTGCCCAGAGGCAGGATGTTCTGGCTGACAAGGAAGTCTTCCAGATCCAGCACTGCGGAGTCAGGGCCGAAGGGCTGGAAGCCGCTCCACAGGTTATAGCCCAGTACACAGGGCATGGACAGCAGCATAATGGCAATGACATTGATGATGATAACTTTCTTTCTGCTGGCGTTGGTCAGGTCTGTGGCAAAGGAAATGATGTTCTGGAACACGGCAATGACAGTAGAGAAAGACGCAAAGCACATGAACAGGAAGAACAAAGAGCCCCAGAGTCTGCCGCCGGGCATGTTGTTGAACACGTTAGGCAGTGTGACGAAGATCAGGGAAGGCCCCTGACCAGGGTTTACGCCATAAGCGAAGCATGCAGGGAAGATGATCATACCAGCCATGAACGCTACGAAGGTGTCCAGAATGGTGATGAGGATGGCTTCCCCTGTCAGAGAACGGGATTTGTCGATGTAACTGCCGAAGATGGCAATGGCACCGATACCGATACTCAGTGTGAAGAACGCCTGACCCAGTGCCGCGAAAAGCACTTCCAGCAGGCCGTATTCTTTCAGTGCGCTGAAATTGGGTTTCAGGTAGAATTCCAGACCAGCTTCGCCGCCTTCCAGCAATGCGGAACGCACTGCCAGTACGATCATCAGAAGCAGAAGCATCAGCATCATGACTTTGGTGATTTTTTCTACGCCGGCCTGCAAGCCCTGCGCGCAGATGGCAAAGCAAAGAAGGACAACCACTACCATAAATCCAGTCATCAGACCGGGTCTGCCCAGCATGGTGTTAAAGGCTGTGCCGATGCCTTCCGCATCCAGCCCTTCAAAACCGCCGGCAGCTGTTTTAAAGAAATAGTAAAGCATCCAGCCGGCTACTGTGGTGTAGAACATCATCAGGATGTAGTTGCCGGCCATGCCGAGATATTTATACCAATGCCATTTGGTGCCTTTCGGCTCCAATACGTCCATGGCGCGCGCGATACTGCGCTGGCTGCCACGGCCAACAGAAAGTTCCGCCACCAGAATGGGAATCCCCATGAGGATCAAAAAGGCGATGTAAATCAGCACAAAGGCAGCGCCGCCATACTGTCCGGTGATGTAAGGAAATTTCCATACGTTCCCCAGCCCGATTGCGCAGCCTGCGGAAATGAGGATGAAGCCCAGTCGGGAGGAGAACCTTTCTCTTTTTTGTTCCATAAATGATACCCCCCTACTTGTGAAACAATAATAATGTATAAAAACATGTGCACACATTTGGTAATAATACCAGATGCGGTGAGGTCTATTATAGTAGGATGTATAGAAAAAAACAATGGAGTGGGGCAAAATGCACGATATATTATCAGACATCATAGCAGAATCGCTGAAAAATAAGGCAAAACCGGAAAATAAAAAAAATCTGGAGTTTTTGCAAAAGGAAGGGGGCTCTCTCTGGCATTTTACGGAAAATCGTGTTATCTTGTTTAAAGAGAAATACAAGGGAGGAATATGCTATGAGAGAATTGACAGCGTTATTGAAAAAAGAGATCAGCCCCGCTTTGGGCGTAACAGAAGTAGGTGCCATTGCACTGGCTTCCGCAAGAGCGGCAGCGGCGGCTGAAGGGAATATCAAGAAAATCCATGTGGAAATGAACGGCGGCATGTACAAAAACGCCTTTTCCTGCGCTATCCCCGGCACAAAGGAACTGGGCTGCGAAATGGCTGCTCTGCTGGGTGCTGTCTGCGGTGACTGGACACTGGGGCTGGAATGTCTGAAACCCGTCACAGAAGCCGACGCAGACCGTGTGAAGGGCATGGACATTGACGTAACTACTGCCGTAGACAAATCCAAAGAAGAAATCTACATTCTGGCAGAAGTGGAAACAGACAAAGGCACAGGCAAAGCCCTCATCGAAGTGAAACACAGCAACATCACAAAGGTTTGGAAAGACGGCGAAGTGATTTTTGAAGCGGAAACAAAGGCAGCAGAAGCAGAAAAGCCTTTTCCTTTCGATACAGTGACCGTAGCGGATTTCGTGGACTATGTAAAAACAGTCCCTTCTGAAGAAATTGCCTTTGTGCAGGATATGATTGACATGAACTGCGCCCTTTCCGCAGAAGGTGCAAAAGGCGCAGGGCTTTCCATCGGTGCTACACTGGATGCTTTCCGTGCAAAAGGTGTTCTGGGGGATGATATGATTTCCCGTGCCCAGCATTTGACAACAGCGGCTATGGATGCCCGTCTGGCTGGTCTGCCTTTTCCTGCCATGAGCATTGTGGGCAGCGGTTCTCATGGTATTCTGTGCTCCATGCCTGTGGTTTCTTATGGCAGAAGCATTGGCGCAGACGAAGACACCATCCGTAGAGCCGTGGCTCTCAGCGGTCTGATTACTATTTACAGCAAACATTACACCGGCAGACTTTCTGCTCTTTGCGGCTGTGTACTGGGCGGTGGCAGCGGTGCGGCGGCTGGTATTGTCCTGCTCATGGGCGGCGGTGCGGCAGAAGTGGCAGCGGCTATGGATCATATGGCAGCAAACCTGACAGGTATGATTTGTGACGGCGGCAGCACTGGATGCGCACTGAAAGCTTATGCAGGGGTACATGCGGCATTCCTTTCCGCTATGCTTGCCATGAACAATACCGCTATTCCCCATAATTTCGGCGTCATCGGTTCCACCGCAGAACAGACAGCCAAAAATCTGGGTCGTATCAGCATGGAAGGTATGGCGCCCATGGACAGCACCATCATTTCCGTCATGCAGGAAAAACGATAAGATGGTAATACGGGGAGAAAAGGGGAGAGTTTCACATGAAAGAAATATTCGATGCCGTCAATCAGGTTTTTGACTTTGTGGTACCCATTGCGGATTTTCTGTGGGGGTTCCCAACCAATTTTGACTGGTATGCATCCATTCCCATTTTGGGGAATTTGTCCTTTGCCATTGTCATCCTCATTGGCTCTGGTATCTTTTTCAGCATTAAAACAGGTTTCATCCAAGTGACCCATTTCCGCAAAGGTTTGCGGATTCTCGTTGACCGAAAGACAGCAGCCGTAGGCATTACACCGCTGGCGGCATTCTTCCTCAGTTCTGCCATGCGTGTAGGGCCGGGGAATATCATGGGTGTGACGGGCGCCATTGCCGTTGGCGGTCCCGGTGCCTTGTTCTGGATGTGGGTCAGCGCCTTTTTCGGCATGGCAACGGCATTTATGGAAGCCACATTGGCACAGATTTTCAAAGAAAGAAAAGGCGATGAACTGGTAGGCGGTCTGCCGTTCTATGGCAAAAAGATCATGGGCAACCGGGCATGGGTAGGCGTTTTGCTTTCCTGCATCTTCATTTTGTACGCCATGTTCTGTCTGCCTGCGCAGGCGTTCAATGTATTTTCTTCCGTTGGCTCTGTGGCGGAAATCATCACAGGGGAAACATTCTCACGGACATCTATGCTTTACTGCATCACAGGCATTCTGCTTATTGGCGGCACTACATTTTTTGCCTTTGGCGGTATCCATAAAATCACAGCGGTGACAGACAAGATGGTACCCGTCATGGCGGTGATTTACTGCGGTACGGTACTGCTTATCGCTCTCTTGAATATCGGCACCATCCCTTATTTCTTTGGTGCGGTATTTGGCGGCGCATTCACACCGGAGGCGGTATTCGGTGGTTTCTTCGGTACAGCTCTTGCCCAAGGGGTAAAACGTGGACTCATGTCCAATGAAGCAGGTCAGGGGACAATCACCATGTCCGCAGCTGCTTCTGACGCGGAACATCCCTGTGAACAGGGCGTGGTGCAGGCTCTGGGTGTTTTTCTGGATACCATGGTGGTCTGCACACTGTCTGGTTTTATCGTTGTTATGGCGCACCTGTGGAGCGCAGACCCGGCGGCTTGGGAAGGCCTGAAAACCCAGCAGCTGCCTTTATATCTGGCATCCATTACCTCTTTGACACCGGGCAGCGGTGCCGATAGTCTGGTGACATTGCTCATCAGTGTCTGCTATGGACTTTTTGCCTATACTTGTATTGTGGGCTTCATCATTTTCGCGGAGATTGCCGCAAACCGCATCAGCCGCAAACGTCCCTTCATTTATTTTGTGCGGATTCTGGGGGCGCTGGTGTTCATTCCCTTTGGGGTGCTGTCCGTTATGGCAGGGCTGGAATTGGGGAACTTGTGGTATATCTCAGACCTTGGCAATATCATCATCGTGTACTGTAACTTGCCCGTGCTGTTCGTGGGGGCAAAATATGCCTTCCGCGCCACACGGCATTTCAAGAAAAAAGATGGTACACCCTTTACTTCCGATGTTGTGGGCATTACCTGCGATTATTGGGATGAAAAGGCAAAACAAAAAGGCTGATTTGCAAAACAGAGAAACCCTAGGCGTTTTTTCATAAGAAAATAAAGATAGCCGGAATCATTGTGAACAGAAGATTCCGGCTATTTCCCTTTTCTGAAGGGGAATTTGCTTTGT
>CATZIM010000066.1 GCA_958420075.1 uncultured Clostridia bacterium
CTGTGCGGTTTTGCTGGCACCGGGAATGACTACGCTGACAGCGTCATGCATAAGAATCCACCGCAGAGCGTAGGGAATGAGGTTTTCTGTTCCCAGCAGAGCTTTCAGTTCTGCAACGGCTGTAAGCCCCAGTTCATAATCCACGCCGGAGAAAGTTTCCCCTTTATCAAAGGCTTCCCCGTTGCGGTTGTAGAAACGATGGTCGTTTTTGCCAAAGACCGTATCCTTGGTGAATTTCCCTGTCAAAAGACCGCTTGCCAGAGGTACACGGGCAATGATGCCCACGTCTTTTTTCTGGGCAGCAGGGAACAATTCCTCAATGGGTTTCTGACGGAACATATTGAAAATCACTTCCATAGCGGAAATGTCGTATTCCATGGCGGCAAGTCCTTCAGATACTTTTTCGATGCTGACGCCGTAGTGGGCAATTTTGCCTGCGGTTTTCAGATTTTCCAGTGCATCAAAAACTTCGTCTTTCTGGTAAACGGAAGTAGGCGGGCAGTGGAGCAGTACCAAGTCCAGTTTTTCCACGCCCAAACGAGACAGACAGCCGTCAGTGAAGCGGACAACGGATTCTTTGTTGTAGCCTTCCGCTGTGTGGGGGTTCAGCCCTCTGCCGATTTTGGTTGTCACGAAAAAGTGGTCGGGGTGAGCTTTCAGGATTTTGGAAATGGCAATCTCGCTGTTGCCGTCGTTGTAAATGTCTGCCGTATCCAGAAAGGTGATGCCGCTGTCATAAGCCGCGTCCAAAATTTTCTGGGCTTCTTCTGCGCAGAAAGGTTCGCCCCATTTGGTGCCTAACTGCCAGGTGCCCAGACCAATTTCAGAAATCATGGCATTTGTTTTGCCGAAACGTCTTGTTTTCATATGAAAATCTCCTTTACTTGACAAATGTATCCTAAGTGTATAAATTACTGTATAGAAACTGTAACAAAGAGAAAAATTCCTGTCAATCAGGCACTTTTTTTGCCCTTAGGGAAAGGAAGGTAACTATGACAAAGAAAATTCAGGTGGGCTGTGAAATGGAAGTCACCCTCAAAATGATCGGCGGCAAATGCAAGCCCTTGATTCTCTACATATTGGCAGAGGAGGGCACCTTGCGCTTTGGGGAATTGATGACGAATATCCGCACCGTTTCCCAGAAAACCCTGACAAATCAGCTCCGGGAGCTGGAAGCCGACGGGCTCATTCTGCGGAAAGCCTATGCGGAGGTGCCGCCCCGGGTGGAATATTCCCTGACGGAAAAGGGAAAATCCCTCTTTCCCATATTGGAGCTTATGTGCCAGTGGGGGGAAGAAAATATTGACGAACGCTTTGAAATGACAAGCCCCCGTTGTACGGGAGAGTAAGGAGGAGAAACATGGAAACCGTGAAATTATATTATGACAATGCTTATACCATGGATTTTGTGGGCAAGGTGGTATCCTGCGAACCTAAGGGCAAAAACTTTGCCGTGGTGCTGGAAGGCACTTACTTTTACCCCGAAGGCGGCGGACAGCCTGCGGACATTGGCACACTGGGCGGCGCAAAGGTGACAGATGTCCGGGAAAAAGACGGCGTCATTACACATATCACCGATAAACCCCTGGAAGTGGGGGCAGAAGTGGAAGGTCATATTGACTGGAACCATCGTTTTGACCTGATGCAGAATCATTCCGGGGAACATATCCTTTCCGGTATTATCTGCGGCAAATATGGCTGTGACAACGTGGGCTTCCATATGGGCAAAGATGCCATTTTGATTGACTTTAACACAAAAATTCCCGCCGAAGACCTGCCTGTGCTGGAGCGGACTGCCAACGAAGCCATCTGGCGGAATGTGGCTTCCAAAGTGACTTATCCTTCCAAAGAAGAACTGGAAAAGCTGGAATACCGCAGCAAAAAGGCACTGGAAGGAAAAGTGCGCATCATGGCAATTGGGGAATATGACTGCTGTGCATGCTGCGGCACCCATGTGCAGAAAGCCGGAGAAATCGGCATGGTGAAGATTCTTTCCGCCCAGAATTACAAAGGCGGCACCAGACTGGAAATTGTCTGCGGTATGCGTGCATTGGCGGATTATGACGAAAAAACAGAAAACGCGGCGGCTATTTCCGAAATGCTTTCCGTACCTACTGGAAAAATTGCAAAGGCAACAGAAGCCCTTTTGAAGGAACGGGATGAACTGAAACAGATTATCAGCCGCATGAAATGGGAAAAAATCAACAACATTGCGGAAAAAGTAGGCGAAACACCCAAAGCCTGCGTATTTGCAGCGGACTTTGATTCCAAGGATATGGTACACCTGGCAGACACCATTCTGGACAAAACCGGCGGCACAGCAGCAGTCTTTGCCCCTGCGGGCACAGGTTATGCCTTTGTACTCATGAGCCGCACAGAAGATATGCGCCCCATGGCAGCAGAAATGAAAGAAGCCTTCGGCAGCAAAGGCGGCGGCAAGCCCGAAGCGGTGCAGGGCAGAACAGAAGCCAAAGAAAAAGAACTGAAAGCGTTCTTTGCAGAAAAAGGATATACCGTTTTTTGATTCTATGACAATGAAACATTCTCTTAGAAAAATATAACAAATAAAATAAGAAAGCCGGAATCCTTTGTATGATAAGGATTTCGGCTTTTTTGTTTTCTTATGAAGATGCCCTTAAAGGATTTCGTGCTTTTCTGTTATGCAGGAAAAACTACCTGCACCAATATCATATAACAGACCGTACCGCCGACGATGCTCAGCAATGTTTTGCCTTTCCAAAGATGGAGCACTGCTACCACTGCTACTGCAAGGAATTGGGGCAGGAAGCCGGAAGGGGCGGAAAAAGTGGTGCTTTTCAAGCAGTATACCACCAGCAATGCCATGACTGTAGCCGGAAGCACTTTTCCCAGATACTGCACAGGGGCGGGAATTTCTCTGCCTGCGAATATGGCAAAAGGTGCCACACGGAGCAGAAAGGTACATATGGAAGCCGTCAGGATGATGGCGAGAGTTTGTGTCGTTGTCAGCATAATCATTCCTCCTGTTCTTTTGCCAAAACCCGGCTTTTCAGTGCCATAAGAACGGCAACACTGATGAGCAGTGTCGGCAGGATAAAGTTATCGGGACCGAATACCAGCAGACAGCCAACGCCTGCAATGAGTCCAGTCAAAGCGGGGATATGGCTTTTTGCCCCTTTCCACTGTTCGATGAAAATGACAGTGAAAAGGGCAGTCATGGCAAAGTCAATGCCTGTGGTGTCAAAGGTGATGAGGCTGCCGGCAAGGGAGCCAAGGGCAGTACCAATGAGCCAGTAACAGTGGTCGAAAATGCTCATAAGGAACATGACTTTTTTTGTGTCCATGCCTTCCTGTGGTTCATAGGAGCAGAGCAGGGAATAAGTTTCGTCCGTAAGGGAATGTACCATATACAGATATTTCTTGCCCATGCTGCGGAAGGTGTCGATGAAAGACAGCCCGTAGAACAGGTGACGGCTGTTTACCAGCAAAGTCATGATGGCAACGGTAATGAGCGATGTGCCGCCCGTGAGGAATTGGAGCAGTACAAACTGCATGGAGCCTGCGTATAAAATCAGGGAAATGAGCAGCGCCCAAAAGACGTTATAGCCCATGTTTTGCATCAAAAGACCAAAGGCAATGCCGATGGAAAGATATCCTGCCAGAACAGGGATGGTTTTTTCAAAGGCAAATTTCCATTCTTTTTTCAATCGTATCCCTCTTTTCTTTCTCTTTTGTTCAGACTTGCATTTTTTTTGTTCCTTGCTACAATTCTAATATAGAGAAAAGACATTTTCAAGGAAATGTGCGTTTTTTCGTACAAAGGAATTTGTAAGAATTTCAACGGAAAAACGTAAATATTTTTTGATAGGATATTAAAGGAGGCAAATGACATGACAGAACGATTTTTTATAGATAACAGAAGAAAATTAGCAGCCAGATTGGAAGAAGGCAGCGCCGCTGTACTTTTTGCAGGAAAAGCACCCTTGAAACGGGGGGATGAGTATTATCCTTTTTCTCCTGACCGCAATTTTTACTATGTGACAGGGGTAGAACGGGAAAACTGCGTGTTCCTCATGGCAAAAGTGGCAGGCGGTTTGCAGGAAACCCTGTTCATTCCCAGAGATAACGGCATCCTTGCCAAATGGGTAGGGGCAAACATGACTGCGGAAGAAGCGGAAGAAATCAGCGGCATGACAGATATTCGCCCCATTGACGCATTCACCGATGATTTTGCACAGATGGTGTTCCGCAACAACATCACAAAAATCTATCTGGATTTGGAACATCGGGAATGGGATGATGTACTGACACCTGCATTGCGTTTTGCCAAAGAGCTGCGGGAAAAATACCCTGCCATGGCAGTGGGGGATCTGTATCCCATTTTTGGTGATTTGCGTCTGATCAAAGAGCCTTATGAACTGGAAAAAATGCGGAAAGCTATGGACATTACCAGAATGGGTGTGGAAGCCATGATGGCAAATGCCCGTCCTGGTATGATGGAATATGAAATCGAAGCCCATTTTGATTTTACCCTCATGCAGCACGGCGCAAGAGAAAAAGCATTCCAGACCATAGCCGCTGCTGGGGAAAGAGGCACCATCCTTCATTACACCAAAAACAACGGCAAGACAAAAGACGGTGACCTGCTGCTGGTAGACTGCGGTGCGCAGGTGGATTGGTATAATGGGGATATTTCCCGTACCTTCCCTGTAAGCGGCAAGTTCACAGAACGTCAGAAACTGGTTTACAACATCGTGCTGGAAGGACAGCAGAAAGTCATTGATGCCATTCGTCCCGGTCAGCCTTTCTCCCGTCTGAATGAAATCCTGAAAGAACACTATCTGGAAGCCTTGAAAGAAATCGGTCTGGTGGAAACCATGGCAGATGTGGCGAAATACTATTACCATGGTGTGAGCCATTATCTGGGTGCAGAAACCCATGACATCGGACGGTATACAGAACGTGTACTCCAGCCAGGCATGGTGCTGACAGTGGAACCGGGGCTGTATATTGAAGAATGGGGCATTGGCATCCGTATTGAGGATGATGCGCTGGTAACAGAAGACGGCTGCGAAATCATGACAAAAGACATGATTAAGACCGTAGAAGAAATTGAAGCCTTTATGGCGAAAGGAAAACAGGCATGACATTTGCGGAAACAGATTTATACGAGCCTGTCTGCCGCTTTCTGGAAGAAGAAGGGTACCGAGTACAGGCGGAAGTGAAAGACTGTGACATTGCGGCGGAAAAAGATGGGGAACTGGTTATTGTGGAGCTGAAAAAGTCCTTTCAGCTGAAGCTGGTCTATCAGGCATTAGACCGCCAGAGTTTGACAGAGCAGGTCTTTGTTGCCATTCCCCGTCCCCAGAAGGGACAGCGGGAGAAAAGTTGGAAGAACATGCTGAAATTGCTGAAGCGACTGGAAATCGGTTTGCTGACAGTAGCCTTGGATAGTCCCCTCAAGACGGTAGATGTGGTGCTGACGCCTTCGGACAGCTTGGCGTGGAAAAACAGAAAGAAACGGGAACGGCTGCAGGCAGAGCTGGAAAATAGACAGGTTTCCGCTAATACCGGCGGTATGAACCGCAGGAAGATCGTGACGGCTTATCGGGAGAAAGCACTGCATTTGTGCTGTATTCTGGAAAATCGGGAAGCCGTTACATATGGAGAACTGCGGGAAATGGGACTGGAAGAAAAGTATATGTCCATACTCCGCAGCAATGTATACCACTGGTTTGAACGGGTGGAAAAAGGGGTTTACCGTTTGTCGGAAGAAGGACGGAAGGCTCTGGAAGAGACGGATTATTGTAAAGTCATAGAATATTATCGAAAAAGTAATGAAAAGGAGGAATGAGATGTCTATCATCAATGTATTGCTGAACATCCTGTGGATCTTATTTGGCGGTCTGCTCTCCGCATTATGCTGGCTGTTGGCTGGTGTATTGTGCTGTATCACTGTGGTGGGCATTCCTGTTGGTTTGCAGTGTTTTAAATTTGCGAAGCTGATTCTGATGCCCTTTGGTAAGAAAGTGTATTTCGGGAACATGTCTTCCGGTTCTGTCCTTTTGAATGTTATTTGGATATTGCTGGGCGGACTGGGACTTTGCATCAGCTCCATCGCCATGGGGGTAGGCAGCTGTCTGACCATCATCGGGATTCCCTTTGGTTTGCAGCATTTTAAATTTGCAGCCCTGGCATTGATGCCATTTGGCGCGGAAATCCGTCCCATGGAAGACTAAAAACAGTACCTGAAAGTCTGATAAAATCCTGTAAAAATAAGAAAGCTGAAATCTTAAAAGATTTCAGCTTTTTGTTTGCTTATTTTTTATTTTTTGCTTTTTCGGACTGATCGGAAACCATGTTATTCATACGAGTGGTCATCTTTTCAGTGAAAGATTTTTTCTTCTTATCAGCCAGATTCATGCCGGTTACGCTGACGATATACATACCTGCAATGTCCACTTTCAGGGATTTTTTCACAGGCAGTACTTCGTAAACGGGTTTATCACACATGAGTGTAACGATCTGGGGACCGATTTTTGCTTTTACCAGGTTTGCCTTACGCATTTTTGCCATTTTGGGCAGCTGATCGAAAACAGCTTTAGGCAGGTTTGTAGGGGAAGGTTTTTCCTGTTTTTTGTCGATGATGAACGCCTGCACGGTCATGCGGTTCTGATCGATGAAATCCTGTGCCTGGATCATGCGGCGCATGGTCTTTTTATTCAGATAATAAGCGCCTGCCAGCAGAGCAGCCACAACAATCAGTGCAATGATGATGATATCGGATGCGTTAATGTTCACAAAATGTTCCTCCTTGCAGTAAAAAGCCCAAAAGGCTTTTCCTTTGTATTTCTCACGTCACTCTATTGTATCAGAGATTGGAGGAATAGGGAAGTGGAAAAGTGAAAATTTTCAAAATTTTTGCTGTGCCCTATGCTTGCGGATATTAGGGATTTTGCGTATACTATATTATGGAATTTTATTTGAATTTCTCATATTTCATATTTGAAAAGAAAGGAGGAAGTCTATGGAGATTGTTTCCATTCTGGCGTATATCGCCATTGGGATTTTGGTTATCAACGTAATTTTGGCTGGCTTCGTGGTGTTTTTTGAACGAAGAAATCCTGCCAGCAGCTGGGCGTGGCTTCTGGTGCTGCTGTTTATTCCGGTGTTCGGGTTCGTTATTTATATGATATTTGGCAGAAACAGTAAGCGGGAAAAAATGTTCCGGGTCAAAGAGGAGTACGACCGAGAGGTTTATTACAAATACCTGCTCCAGGATGAGCGATGTGTGGGCAGGGTAAAAGCCCAGAAAGAGATCATCGAAAAAGGCGGCAGACTGGTGGATGCGGAATATCTGACAGACCTTGCTTATCTGCATTTGAATTCCGGCAACTGGATGACATTCAACAATAAGGTGACACGGTTTATTACCGGGGCTGACAAATTTGAAGCACTGGTTCGCGACATTCGTCAGGCAAAGGAATTTATCCATCTGGAATATTATATCTGGCGTGGGGACAAGCTGGGCACCCGTCTGGTGGAAGAACTGACGAAAAAAGCGGAGGAAGGCGTGGAAGTGCGTCTGCTTTACGACGGCATGGGCAATTCCAGACTGCCCAAAGACTTTTTTGACAAACTGCACGCAGCCGGCGGATACACTGCGGCGTTTCTGCCGCCATTCATTGTACGTATCAACTACCGCAACCACAGAAAGCTTTGCATCATCGACGGGAAAGTGGGGTATATCGGCGGCTTTAACGTAGGCGATGAATATCTGGGCATTGTCAAACGCTATGGCCCTTGGCGGGATACCCACCTGCGGGTGGTAGGCGACGCCATCGACCAGATGCAGATGCGATTTATCAAAGACTGGAATTTTACCACACGTTATGGTGCTGTCCAGCTGGAACAGCGGTATTTCCCGCTCAGGGAACAGTCGGAAGGCATCCGGATGCAGATTGTTTCCAGCGGCCCCGATACCAAATGGCATAACGTACACAATGGCTATTTTAAAATGATCAATGAAGCGGAGCATCATATTTATCTGACAACGCCTTACTTTGTACCGGATGATGGTATTTTCGAGGCTTTGCGGGTAGCGGCTCTTTCCGGGCTGGATGTGCGGATACTGATTCCCGGCAACCCAGATCATTTCTTTGTATACTGGGCGAGCATGTCTTATCTGGGACAGCTGTTGGAAGCGGGCGTGAAATGCTATCAGTACGAAAAAGGTTTCATCCATTCCAAGAGCCTGTGCATTGACGGGAAGATGTCCTCTGTGGGCACAGCCAATATGGATATCCGCATTTTTGATTTGAACTTTGAAGTCAACGCCTTTTTGTATGACGCCGCTTTTACCAGAGAA
>CATZIM010000067.1 GCA_958420075.1 uncultured Clostridia bacterium
CATGCCCTGCAAGCGGGGGATAAAACAGATACCACATACCGCATTTTCCTCTATGTGCGTCTGCCTCGGACATTGGCGGCTATTTTCGCAGGCTCTGCCCTTGCCGTCAGCGGCGCCATCATTCAGGCGGTGCTCAATAACTCCCTTGCCAGCCCTAACATCATCGGTGTCAACTCCGGTGCGGGGTTCTGCGCCCTTTTGGCAGCGTCTTTGGCACCTACGGCGTGGGCGGCAGTACCTTTGGCGGCTTTTGTGGGGGCTCTTGCTACCAGTCTGTTCATTTACGCTTTGGCGGCAAAAACAGGGGCATCCCGTATCACGTTGGTACTGGCTGGTGTGGCTGTCAGCAGCATTTTGTCCGCAGGCATTGATGTGCTCACCATACTGTTTCCCGACGATGTCATTGGGGCAACAGGATTTATGGTAGGCAGTTTTGCTGGGGTCACCATGACGGCGCTGAAACCAGCGGCGGTACTCATTGTCATCGGTCTGGTGCTGGCGTTGGTGTTCAGCTATGACCTGAATGTTCTTTCTTTGGGGGAAGAAATCGCCGCCAGCCTTGGCATGCGTGTGGCGGTGGTGCGGTTTTTGTTCATCGTTATTGCGTCCCTGCTGGCAGGTTCTGCCGTTAGCTTCGCGGGGCTTCTGGGCTTTATCGGGCTCATTGTGCCCCATATCTGCCGCAGGTTTGCCGGCGGTGATAACCGTCTGGTCATTCCCTGCGCGGCACTGTTAGGAGCGGTTTTTGCCCTGGTCTGTGATGCTTTGGGCAAATGGGTATTCGCGCCCTTTGAACTGCCTGTGGGCATCATACTGGCATTGCTGGGCGGCCCGTTCTTCCTGTTCCTGCTTCTGAAAGGCGGAAGGGGGAAGATTTATGACTGAGTCCATACTGACATTTTCTGGCGTTGCTACAGGCTATGGCAGCAAAAAAATACTGGAGGATATCTCCTTGGACGTGACAAAAGGGGAAATCCTCACGCTGGCTGGGCCAAACGGCTGCGGCAAATCCACATTGCTGAAGGCCGCCGCCAGACAACTGCCTTTGATGGCGGGAGAAATTACATTGTTTGGCAGAAAACTGGATGATTTTTCCCAGAAAGAGATGGCAAAACAGGCGGCGCTTCTGCCACAGAGCCGCAGTATTCCGGGGATTCCCGTGGAACAGCTGGTGCTCCATGGCAGATTTCCTTATCTGGGATTGTCTAGACGTCCCAGCAGAGAGGATAAAGAAAAAGTAGCGGAAGCCATGGAATTAGCAGGGGTGGCAGATATGCGCCATCGGGACTTGCGTTCCCTTTCCGGCGGCGAGCGGCAGAAAGCATACCTCGCTATGGTCATTGCCCAGGATACGGATTTGATTTTCTTGGACGAGCCTACCACGTATCTGGACATCGGCAAACAGTTTGAGATATTGGAGCTCATTGGCAGACTGAACCGCGAGGGCAAAACCATTGTTATGGTGCTTCATGACCTTGCCCATGCCCTGACTTACAGCCACCGCATTGCGGTCATGGAAAAAGGGCGGCTTTTGGCGGTGCAGCAGCCAGAGGAACTGTTTAAAAGTGGACTTCTCAACGATGTTTTCGGCGTAGAGGGTCACTGGGCAGCGGAAGAAAAAACATATTACTTCACACCCCATCATAAATGAGAAAAAAAGCTGAAATCCTTATGATACAAAGGATTCCAGCTTTTTTATTGCTCTTGTCTGGATTTGCGGCGGATTTTGCCGTACAATGGAAACAGATTTACAGAGAACGGAGGAGAAACATATGACAGAAGTGGTAGCGGCCCTCATTTGGGATAGCGACCGTTTTTTGATTTGCCAGCGTCCTGCCCATAAGGCAAGGGGACTGCTGTGGGAATTTGTAGGCGGCAAAGTAGAGCCGGGAGAAACAAAGGAAGATGCCCTCATTCGGGAGTGTCGGGAAGAACTGGACATCACTCTTTCCGTAGGGGATGTGTTTATGGAAGTGACCCACGAATACCCTGATTTGACGGTACATCTGACGCTGTTCCACGCCAGAATCGCAGAAGGCGTTCCTAAGAAACTGGAGCATGTGGACTTGCAGTGGATCACTCCGGCGGAAATCGGGAAGTTTGATTTCTGCCCTGCCGATGAGGAGATTTTGGAACGGCTGAAAAAAGGGGAGAGATGATATGGAAAGAGAAGAACAAAGAAAAATTTGCCTGCAATTGCGTATGTTGGCAGAGGGGCGGCATCCTTTGACGGGAGAAGAACTGCCCCTTACAGGTGCTTTTGCAGACGCTGCCGTTTTGCGGACATTAACACAGGCTTCTCACTGCCTGCGGGATTTATTGGAACAGGAAACCCCTGCTCCTGCCCGCAGACCCAAACGGGAGAGAAGGGGGAAATTCTGCATCACCTCTTACCAGCTTTCCGGTATTTTGCCCTTGCCAGAGGCGGCAGGCATCACAGCCTTTGTGTCAGCAATTGAGGAACAGATGGGAAAAGACTGCGGCAGACTTTCTCCCACAGCTGTGACAAAAGGGCTGGAGGAACAGGGTTTTCTTTTGACCCAGACGAAGGAAGATGGCAAAAAGCGGAAAGTTCCTACCAGAGAAGGCATGGATTTAGGTATTTATATGGAAGAACGCCATGGCTATCAAGGGGAATATGAAGCAGTGCTGTATACACCAAAGGCACAGCTTTATATCTTGAAACATTTGGCGGAATTGGTACCTGGTTCTGTTTTGGAGGAAGACGACATTCCTTTTTAACCCTTTTTGACAATCAAAAAAAGAGCATGTGACTGCTTTATCAGAAAACAAAAATAGCTGGAATCCAGTAAGGATTCCAGCTATTTCATTTTTCATAAGAGTGCTTTTTGTGAAGTCTGCCATTGCAGTTCCCCTTGATTTCTCAAGGAGAGACTGCTTTGGATACTCCGTTTTGTTGACAATTTCTTAATATAGTGGAAACAGAATTTTATTCTTCTGTATGGCTTGCTGCGTATTTCTTCCCTGCGCGAGGTACCAGGATCAGGTACAGCACTGCGATGATTGCACCGATGATGTATGCAACGTTCAGAGGCAGGTTGAAGCCGATAGAAGCGTTCAGCAGGAAGGAAGAAATGATGAAGATGTAGAATGTACCAGGCAGCAGAGAGATCAGGAATGCGTATTTAGGCGCACCTTTCTTTGCACACAGGTAAACTGTGATTGCTGCGAAAGCAAATACTGCGATTGTCTGGTTAGCCCATGCGAAGTATCTCCACAGGATGTTGAAGCCTTCTGCATTCAGTTTCGCGAATACCAGGATTGCGATAACGGGGATGAAGATACCCAGTGTTACCATGATACGATTTCTTTTTTCTTTCTGGTCGATGTGCAGGTAGTCAGCAACCATCAGACGGCAGGAACGCAGTGCAGTATCACCGGAAGTGATAGGCAGTACGATAACGCCCAGGATTGCGATCAGACCACCAACGGGACCCAGCAGGTCTTTTGCAACTTCGCCGACAACGCCTGTTGCACCGCTGACGGAGCCTTTGTCATAGATACCCATAGCAGCTGCAGCCCAGATCATAGCGATCAGACCTTCCAGAATCATCATCCAGTAGAATGTGAAACGGCCTTCTTTTTCGGAAGTTACGCTACGACCGATCAGTGTGCACTGTGTGGAGTGGAAACCGGATGTGATACCACATGCAACAGTTACGAAGAATACAGGGAAGAATGCTGTGCCAGCACCTGTATTACCAGCTGCATCCCACAGAGGGTACAGACCGAATACGCCGCTCAGACCGTTGGAGAAGTCGATGTTCATCAGTTCATAACCTTTGAAGAAGATACCGAAGAATACACCAACTGCGGACAGCAGCAGGATCGCACCGAAGATAGGGTAGATTCTACCGATGATTTTGTCGATAGGGAACAGTGTTGCGATCAGATAGTATGCCAGGATAACACCGTAGATTACCCATGTACCTACGGAAACGCCTTCGATACCAACGATCTGGTTCGCAAACAGGTCACCAGGTGTGTAAGTAAATACAGCACCTACCAGCAGCATCAGGATGCACAGGAAGATGTTGTAAACCTGGAATGTTTTGCCGCCCAGGAATTTACGAACGATACCAGGCATCTGTGCGCCGTCCTGACGCAGAGACATCATACCGCTCAGGTAGTCGTGAACAGCACCACTGATTACACAGCCGATGGGGATAGTGATGAATGCGATGGGCCCGAACAGAATACCCTGGATGGGACCAAAGATAGGGCCAGTACCTGCGATGTTCAGCAGGTTGATCAGGGCGTTTTTGAATTTGCTCATAGGAACGAAGTCCACGCCGTCCTGATGTTTGATGGCAGGTGTCTGTCTGTCATCGGGTCTGAAAATGTTTTCTACAAATTTCCCGTACAGCGCACCGCCGACAAGTAAGATTACAAGTCCGATTATAAATGTTGTCATAGTGAATAATACCTCCTCTCCGAACTTGTGAAAAAAATGTTTTTCCGGGAAATGAAGTTTCATCTCCCTAAAACCACATCCAATTATAATGAGATGATACTTTATTTACAAGTATAAAATGCAAAAAAGATGAAAAAATATATAAAAAACCATGAAAATTGCAGGAAGCATTTGTATTAATTTACAGTTATTTCCAATTATTGTTTTTTGTATGAACCATACAAAAGCGTACTCGTTTTTGGGGGATTACGGGAGAGATTTCAGACACTTGCATAAAGAGAAAAAGTATATTATATTGTGCAATTCTATGGAAAAATAGCTTGTTTACAATAAAATTACAAAAAGTATACAGCAACATATACAACAAAAACAATATTTTTGAAAATTTTATAACGATATCTGTTGGACAAAAAATGACCGAGTCGATTTGGAACCGACCCGGTCAAAAAACAGGATGAATTTTGTTGATATTTTATGTATATTTATGCAATTATTCTTCTGTATGTGTTTTGCTGAATTTCTTCCCTGCGCGAGGGACCAGAACCAGGTACAGCACTGCGATGACACCTGCGATGACGTAGGATACGTTCAGAGGCAGACCAAAACCGATGGACTGGCTCAGCAGGAAGGAAGAAATGATGAAGATATAGAATGTACCAGGCAGCAGAGAGATCAGGAATGCGTATTTAGGCGCGCCTTTCTTTGCACACAGGTAAACAGTGATTGCTGCGAAGGCAAATACTGCGATGGTCTGGTTAGCCCATGCGAAGTATCTCCACAGGATGTTGAAGCCTTCTGCATTCAGTTTCGCGAATACCAGGATTGCGATAACGGGGATGAAGATACCCAGTGTTACCATGATACGATTTCTTTTTTCTTTCTGGTCGATGTGCAGGTAGTCAGCAACCATCAGACGGCAGGAACGCAGTGCAGTATCACCGGAAGTGATAGGCAGTACGATAACGCCCAGGATTGCGATCAGACCACCAACGGGACCCAGCAGGTCTTTTGCAACTTCGCCGACAACGCCTGTTGCACCGCTGACGGAGCCTTTGTCATAGATACCCATAGCAGCTGCAGCCCAGATCATAGCGATCAGACCTTCCAGAATCATCATCCAGTAGAATGTGAAACGGCCTTCTTTTTCGGAAGTAACGCTGCGGCCGATCAGTGTGCACTGTGTGGAGTGGAAACCGGATGTGATACCGCAGGCAACGGTTACGAAGAATACAGGGATGAAAGGTGTGCCTGCGCCAGTGTTGCCGGCTGCATCCCACAGAGGATATACATTGAAGATACCGCTCAGACCATGGGAAAAGTCAATGTTCATCAGTTCATAGCCCTTGAAGAAGATGCCGAAGAATACGCCGACTGCGGACAGCAGCAGGATCGCACCGAAGATAGGGTAGATTCTGCCGATGATTTTATCGATAGGGAACAGTGTTGCGATCAGGTAGTAAGCCAGGATCACAGCATAAATAACCCATGTCCAGACGTTGACCCCTTCGATACCAACGATCTGGTTTGCGAACAAGTCGCCGGGTGTGTAGGTAAATACGGCACCTACCAGCAGCATCAGGATGCACAGGAAGATGTTGTATACCTGGAATGTTTTGTTGCCCAGGAATTTGCGAACGATACCGGGCATCTGTGCGCCGTCCTGACGCAGAGACATCATACCACTCAGGTAGTCATGGGTTGCACCACTGATGACGCAGCCGATGGGAATGGTGATGAATGCGATGGGCCCGAACAAAATGCCCTGAATGGGGCCGAAGATAGGGCCGGTACCTGCGATGTTCAGCAGGTTGATGAGGGCGTTTTTGAATTTGCTCATGGGAACAAAGTCAACACCGTCCTGTTTACGTACGGCAGGTGTCTGCCGGTCGTCGGGGTGGAAAATGTGTTCTACAAATTTTCCGTATACGGCACCGCCGACAATTAAAAGTACAAGTCCGATTATAAATGTTGTCATAAAATAATACCTCCTCTCCGAACTTGTGTGTAGTTTCTTCCTTTTCTGGAATAGATTGGAAAAACTACGTCTGTCATTATATGAAGTTCATGCATGAAAAACAATACAATATCTATTTTCTTAACGGAAAATTGGCAAAAAAAGGAAAATTACACGATGAAACTTCATTTTAAAACATTTTTTTGTGAAAAAAGCATCTACTTTTTTCATGGATATTGTTTTTTGTATGAGGTATCTTGTATTTTGTCTTCATTGGTGGTATGCTGAAGTCAGGCAAAGGGGAACGGTACAAAGCAAATTCCCCTTAAGAAAACATTGATTTTCGTTTCCTTGATTTCTTAAGGGGAATTGCGACGGCTGTCTTCATAAGAAAACATAACAACGAAAATCTTCATAAAATAAGAAAGCCAAAATCCTTTGTCATCATAAGGATTTTGGCTTTCTTTGTTTTCTTATGAAGATGCCCCTGGGGGTACGGTTCCCTTTTCCTTTTGGAAAGAAAGAAGGGATTTGATGAAATCCGATGTGACCATTATGGATTTTACAGGCATTTATGAGAAGGAGCGTTTTTACCGGGGCGTCCATGTGCATTGGATCGACTGCCGGGATATACAGGGCACCAACTGTTATTGCGACGAAGAAGGAGAACAGGCTTTGCGCCGGAAGATTGCCCCTTTTTCCGCGGAAGCCATCCATTTCATAGATTCCGGTAATTACCATTATATGACGAAGCTGTGGACGGAAAAACTCCAGGAGCCTTTTGTGCTGGCTGTGGCAGACCATCACCCGGACATGCAGCCGCCTTTGTTTCAGGAATTGCTGTCCTGCGGCTGCTGGGTGAATCGGGTGCTGGAAGAAAACCCTTATGTGGAAAAAGTGGTGCTGCTGGGGGCGGATGCGGAACTGGTGGCAGCTGTGCCGGAGCCTTACCGCAGCCGTATGGTAGCCTATGATGAAAGCCAGATTGCAGAAGATGACAGATGGGAGTGCTGTTTCCCCAAGGATTTGCCCGTCTATCTGTCCATTGATAAGGATATCCTTTCGCCTTCTCAGGTACATACCAATTGGCAGCAGGGCACGCTGACTTTTTCTCAGCTCCAGAATGTGATTTTGGAACTGTTTCACCGTTGTCGGGTGCTGGGGGCGGATATCTGCGGCGAATGTGCCGATGCGCTCTTTCATGCTGCCGACGATAAAGTGATTTTGCAGGATGATTCTGTCAATGGCAGACTGCTTCACACCCTCATGGCATTGGGAAATGAAGGAAAAGCTTGATTTTTCAGGCTTTTTCCCATGCCAAAAATTTTTTAAAAAAATTAGCACTCACCTATTGACAGTGCTAACAAATGGTGCTAAGATACAGTCGAACAAAGGAAAGGTACAAAAAGAAAAAAGGCACCTGTGCCCGCGTCCGAAAAGAGAACAACAACACCCTCGGAATTCTCCGACCGTGCTGATTCAAACATGTAAATGTCTTTTATGAAGGGAGATATGACTTATGATGATGATGCATAACTTTTTTGGAGATAACCTGTTTGACAACGAAAACTGGCCCGATACCTCTTTCGACAGAGAATTTTTCGCAAAAATGAATCCTTTGTATGGCAAACACGCAAAAGATGTCATGCTGACAGATGTCAAGAGAACAGATGACAAATATGAAGTGGTAATGGATCTACCCGGCTTCAAGAAAGAAGATGTTCAGATCAATCTGAATAAAGGTTACCTGACCATTTCCGCTGTGAAAAAAGAAGAAAAGAAAGAAGAAGATGGCATTTATCTGCGTCAGGAACGTTACGCAGGTTCC
>CATZIM010000068.1 GCA_958420075.1 uncultured Clostridia bacterium
GGATGATTATCTGGAGGGCATGCGCAGCCTGAAAAATGGTCAGGATTTGGAAAGCTTTGATTATATCACCATTGTGCCTGCAAGGCGTACAGGGGAGGAAAGCAAGGCGTATTTTGTCAATTCCCAGACCAACGACTGTGTGGTTTACCGTGCGGTGAAAAGTAAGTCTGCCCCCATACTTTTTGAGGCATTGCAGGCAGAACCGGAAGGAGAGATGGTCTATATCTCTACAGGGCAGAAAACCAGCTCTGCCGTTCTCAGACGGAATCTGTTCCTGCCCCAGTGGGCGGAACTGCCCTATCAGTATGACACTCTGCGTCAGGTGCCTGCTTTTGAACAGGAAGGCGCAGTGAGCCGTATGCTGCTGGAAAACACAGCAGAACGGTTTTTCCGTAATTTCTCCGTGGACTGGAGTCAGCGGGATGAAAACGGGAATTTTGTATTCAGTGACAGCTCTGTGGTGCTCCGTTATAATCCGGGCAGTCGGATGCTGGAGTACTATAACTATGAAAATTACGGCAGTGATGGTCCCAAAACAGCCCTTTTGGATGGCTATCAGATCAGCTGTAATTTTATGACCAATGACGCTTCTTTGCAGACGGATGTATATTTGGTGGACATTGGTGGCAGCGGCAATGAAACGGTCTATTACTTCGATTATGCCGTCAATGGGCTGCCGGTATATCTGTCGGAAAGCGTGCAGCAGGAAATTGGCATGAAACATGCCATTGAAGTGACGGTCAGCAACAATTCCGTTAAGAAATACCGTAGGTACGCGGTGAATTACGAGGCATCAGGAGCAAAAGATGCCAGTCTGGATGTGCAGTTTATCGATGCACTGGATTCAGCCAATCGTCTGTACCAGGAAACGGTAGAACAGCGAGAAATCGCAGATGTAAAAAATATTGCGTTAGGGTATTTCGCAGACCGGACAGAAGGCATACGCCTGCAGTGGTTTGTAAATCTTTACGACCGAATCTTCCTTATTGAAACAGACAGTACCCTGCCGGAACAAACGGCAGTGACAGAAACCGAACCGGAAACAGTGGTCAATGCATCCGCCAATTCCTGAGAATCTGAAAAGAAAGGAGGCAGTCTATGGAGTGGCAAAAAGCTAAAAAATTCGTCATTGTTCTGTTGGTGATATTGAACGCCTGTTTAGCAGTGCTCAATTATCAGCAGAACCGGGAGAGCGCCATGACTGCTTCTCAGGAAAAGGCAATTTTTGAAGTGCTTTCCAAAAACGGTATCACCATGTATACAGACCTCATCACGGAAACAGAGCCTATGAGCCGTCTGGAATGTATGGTGCCCACATATACCAAAGAAGATCTGGAGCGGGCATTTTTTGACGGAGAAAAGACCACCGTTGTCCCCAGCCAGACCAGTACCGTGTATCGTACCTCTACAGCGGAACTGACGGTGGAAGGCGCCCATGGCACTCTCACATTCCCTCAGGTGGGAAAAGACAAGGGAGAACTGAGCCGGGGGGACGCTCGGAAAATGGCAGAGGAATACATGGACAGCAAAGAGAAAATCTTTGGGGAATTTGTTTCTTATGACCTTTTGGAAACAGAGGAAGGCTACTGCGTGGTGTTCTATGAGAAATATGACGACACCATGGTGTTTTCCAATTATTTCCGAGTGTTTGTGTCTCAGGCAGGTGTTTATCAGGTGCAGTTCGTTTATTGCCCTGTGGTGGGATATAACGGCGAGAAAAAGGATATTTTCTATGCGGATGAAGCATTGCTCACATTCATGCGGGAACTGCGGAAAAATCAGCCGGAAGGAGCTGTGACGGTGAATCGTATGGAACTTGGCTACGATCTGTCAGATAAAGAAAGCCAGACAAAGGAAGGCATGCTCTACGCGGTGCCTTGTTATCGCATCTATCTCATGGAACAGACGGAGCCATACATCATCAACGCTTATACATGCAAACCCATCAATGAAGAATAAAAAACAGACTTGCGATTTGAAAAGATCGCAGGTCTGTTTTTTTGTCCAGGCACACCCCCTTATACCCGGCATATATTGTGCATAACAGGATTTTTTCCGGGAGGTGGGAAGATGGAGGGAAGCATGCTTTTATCAGAAGTCCCTCTGGGACAGAGCTGTCAGGTGGTGGAGAGCCGTCTGCTGCGGCTGCTGGACTTAGGGTTTTGTGAAGAAAGCCAGGTAGTGCCCTTGTATACATGTCCTTGGGGCGGCACACGCCTGTATCATGTGAAACAGACCCGCATTGCCCTCAGGGACAGCGATGCGGCACAAATCCAGGTGAAGGCGGTGGAATGAGGATGAGTGAGGAAAAAAGACCATGTATCGCCCTGGCAGGTAACCCCAATACAGGAAAGAGCACTTTGTTCAATGCCTTGACAGGACTGAAGCAGCACACAGGCAACTGGTCTGGGAAAACCGTAGGCAGGGCAGAGGGACGGTTTTTGCTGGGGGAAAAAGAGGCGGTTCTGGTAGACTTGCCGGGGATTTATTCCCTCTTTTCCGCCGGAGCGGAAGAAGCCTGCGCCCGGGATTTTCTGGCTTTTGGCGATGCGGACGCTGTGGCTGTGGTGGTGGACGCTTCTGCTTTGGAACGTCATCTGCCTTTGGCGTTGCAGGTCATGGAATTGATGCCCCGCTGTGTGTTGTGTCTGAATCTGGCAGACGAAGCGGAGAAAAAAGGTATTGTCATTGATCATAAAAAGCTGTCAGATTTGACAGGTGTTCCCGTGGTGAAAACGGCTGCCAGAACGGGAAGAGGATTGTCAGATTTGACAGCAGCTTTGGAGAAAGTCATGAAGCAGGAACCCTCTGTGCGCCATACGCCTTTTCATAAGGCTTTGCCTGAGGATTTTACAGAACTGCTGACAGAAGGGGAAAAACTCCTGCCGGAAAGCAAAAACAGACCGCTCCTGCTGGATTTTCTTTGGCAAGAGGAGGATGTTTTGGCGGATGGAGAACTGCGCCAATGGAGCAATAGATGCAAGGCGTATTTTGCGGGGGAGGAAGAAACCCTTGCGGTTTATCGAAAAGAACGTTCCCTTTGTTTTCAGAAACGGGCAGAAACTCTGACTGCCGCTGTCTGCAAAAAGAATGAAGCAAAAGCAGATACGACAGCGCGGATGGATGGGCTGTTTTTGCGGAAACGGACAGGAGTGCCGCTGATGCTGCTTTTGCTGGCGCTGGTGTTCTGGATTACAGCAGTGGGAGCCAATGTGCCTTCTCAAATGCTTATGTCCGCCTTTACCCAGTTGGGAACAGCATGCCGCAGTGTGTTGGTGTCGAGCCCTGCCTGGCTGGAAAGTCTGCTCATGGATGGGGTATTCTTGACGGTCAGCTGGGTGGTTTCTGTGATGCTGCCTCCTATGGCCATATTCTTTCCCATGTTTACCCTGCTGGAGGACTGTGGTCTGCTGCCGCGGATTGCTTTTCAGCTGGATGGGCTGTTTCGTCGGGCAGGGGCTCACGGAAAACAGGCGTTGACACTTTGTATGGGCTTTGGCTGCAATGCCGCAGGAGTTACTGCATGCCGTATCATTGATTCCCCCAGAGAACGACTCATTGCCATATTGACCAATAACTTTGTGCCTTGTAATGGACGGTTTCCAACGATTTTGCTGTTGATAGCCGTGTTCTTGTCAGTAGGAAAGCCCTGGATGTCTGGGCTTGCTCTTTTTCTGGTCATTGGGCTTTCGGTGGGCATGACATTGCTGGTTTCTTTCTTTTTGAGCCGGACGGTACTGCGGGGGATGCCTTCTGCTTTTGTGCTGGAATTGCCGCCTTTTCGCCGTCCCCAGATTGGGCAGGTCCTTGTCAGAAGTTTGCTGGACAGAACCATTTTTGTGCTGGGGCGTGCCATAACTGCGGCGGCACCGGCAGGGGCAGTCATTTGGCTGCTCCAGCGGATTCCAGTGGGGGATGGCACACTGCTGACACAGCTTGCTATGTTTCTGGAGCCTTTGGGTGGGTTCATGGGGCTTTCCGGGCCCATTTTGCTGGCGTTTCTTTTGGGACTGCCTGCCAATGAGATTGTGCTGCCGATTTTACTAATGTTTTATAGTCAAAGCGGGATGCTGGTGGAAGGGGGCAGTCAGACAGGGGCAATGCTTATGGCAAACGGCTGGACTTGGACGACGGCTGTCTGCGCCATTCTGTTTTCCCTGAACCATTTTCCCTGTGCTACCACACTGCTGACCATCCGCAAGGAAACAGGCAGCCGGAAATGGACGGCGATTTCCTTTCTGCTGCCAACAGTCATTGGCATTTGTCTGTGTGCGGTCGTCCATGGCTTTTTCTGTTTGTTTGGTTTGACTTAATTTTTTGGGAAAAATGTGCTATACTGAGTACTTGAAAAGGAACAAAAGAAGGCGGTGGCAGAAATGAACGAAAATTTGTGGAAATTATTGGAGATGGCAAAAGCAGACCCTGCTTTGCTGGCTGCCCTGGAAGCAACCAGAAAGGAAGCGGATCCGGCATTGGCGCTGTGCACATTGGCAACGGAAAAAGGCTTCCCCATTACCGTAGGGGAATTGTTCGGAGAAGGAGAGGAGTATACCTCCAATCTGCTCAAAAGCTGCAATGGCGGCGCAAGTTATCCCCTGGATGGCTGGGAAGATGCCTACGATTTGTTTTTCGCGTCTTTGGATGCACTGAAAAACGCATAAAAAGAAGCCGCTTTTCTTCGGGGCGTCTTCATAAGAAAACAAAGAAAGCTGAAATCTATGCAGTACAAGGATTTCAGCTTTCTTATTTTTATAGGATTTTATCAGATATGTTTTCTTCTGAAGACCGCCATCGCAGTTTCCCTTAAGAAATCAAGAAAAAGAAAAACGATGTTTTCTTAAGGGGAACCTGCTTGGAAAGCGGCTTTTTGTTTTGTGTTAGAACAGCCCCACTTTAGACAGATATTTGTCGATGAGCTGCAGTTTTGCTTCTGTGGAATACCCCATTTTTTTACTGATGAAGGAGCACAGCAGTTCAATGGTGAACAGCACCGCAACGTAGGAGTTGAAGAAAGTATTGCTGTCTACGCTGACAGTGAGCAGCTGTGTGGCATATTTTGCCAAAGGGGAACTTGCTTTATCCGTAATGAGAACAATTTTCGCACCGGCTTCATAAGCCATCTGAGCTGCCAACAGGTCCATTTCCGAATAACGGGGGAAGCTGACGGCAACGATACAGTCATTTTCCGTAATGTCGCAAAGATGGTCAATGACGTTGAGGGCAGGATGGGATGTTTCGTAAACATCCGGCAGCAGATGCTTCAACAGCAGAAGCAGCATATCCCCTACGCAGGAATTTGCACGGGATGTGACGATGAATTTCCGTTTGCTGCCTGTGATGAGCCCCGCAGCCCGTTCAAAGGACAGGGAATCGTTCTGGTTTACACAGGATTTCAAGTTTTGCAGCACATTGGAAAAATAGCTTTCCATGATGTCGCTCTGATCCAGCTTGCCAATGCTCAGCTTCAGTCTTTCAGACGGAATGGTGATGTTGTCGGAAACGCTGTTGATGCGTTCTGTATAGGTTTTGCGGATGCTCCGCTGGAAATCCATAAAGCCGGTATAGCCCAGTGTGCGGGTGAAGCGAATGACAGAGGAGTCGCTGACCTGCAGGCGCCTTGCGATTTCCGTTGATGTGATGAAACATGCTTCTGCAAAATTATCCAGAATAAACTCAGCAATGAGTTTTTCTTTTTTTGTCAGCTTTACACCCATAAGCTGCGCCCGTAGTTCTTCTGTCATAGTCTCCCTCTTTTCCATTTCTTGCATATACTATGTAGCCCCATTTTCTCACACTCCCCATCCCTTTTCAATAGAAAAAGTAAAAAAGCCGTAAATTTTCAAAAAATATACATTCGCCTTTGTCCAAAATGTTGTAAGGCGGCTGGTTTTCGTATATAATAAGGCAATGTATGAATTGGAAAATTTCGTTTAGGAGGAGATTATTTGGCAGAAACAATTGCAAATTGGTTTGTAACAACATTTGAAGGTACGCTGGCGCGGGAATGGATTGTATTTTTGGTTTCCCTGCTGCCCATTCTGGAGCTGCGCGGCGGCATCATTGCGGGCTTTGCCATGAATATGGAATGGCTGCCCACATTCATCATCGCATATATTGGCAATATCTTGCCCATTCCCTTTATCTTGCTGTTCATCCGGTACATTTTCAAGGTGCTGAAAAAGACACCCATGCGCAAAGTAGTGGAATGGTGTGAACGCAGAGCGGATCAGAAAAGTGAGCAGATCCGCAAATATGCTTATTGGGGCGTATTCCTCTTTGTAGCGGTGCCTTTGCCCGGTACCGGTGCATGGATGGGTGCCCTCATCAGCGCGCTGTTGGGCATGGACCCTAAAAAGACATTCCCTGTCATTATGTTAGGGGTTTTGACAGCTGGCATCATCGTATCTGTACTGTCCTTCGGTCTGCTGGGCAGTCTGGGACTGTAAGAAGGGGGAGAGAACATGGCAGAACGTATTTCAACACCTTCCAGAACCAAACAGATCATTGAGGAAAACGGTTTTTACTTCAAAAAGAATTTTGGTCAGAACTTCCTCATTGACAGCAACATTCTGGATAATATCGCAGAATGCGCCGGTGTCACAAAAGAGGACTGTGTGCTGGAAATCGGCCCCGGTATCGGCAGTCTGACACAGGTGCTGGCAGAACATGCCAGAGAAGTAGTTGCCATTGAAATTGACAGCAACCTGATTCCCATTTTGTCTAAAACACTGGCAGATTATGACAACATCGAAGTTCGCAATCAGGATATTCTGAAAACAGATATTGACGCCATTATTCGGGAGAAAAATAACGATCGACCCATCAAAGTGGTGGCAAACCTGCCTTATTACATCACCACCCCCATCATCATGGACCTGCTGGAAAATGAGCGGAAAGTGGACACCATCACCGTTATGGTGCAGAAAGAAGTGGCAGAAAGAATGCAGGCAGGCCCTGGGGATAAGGAATACGGCGCCCTGTCCATTGCGGTACAGTATTACTGTGACGCCTATCTGGACATGATTGTACAGCCTTCCTGTTTTATGCCCCGTCCCAAGGTGGCTTCCGCAGTCATCACACTGAAAGTGCTTCCGGAGCGGAAAATCGCCGCAAAAGATGAGGAACTGTTCTTCCATCTGGTGAAATGCGCCTTTGGGCAGCGCCGGAAAACACTGTTGAATTGTCTGTTCAATCAGGGAAATCTGGGCTTTTCCAAGGAAGAATGGACAGAAATTCTCACTTCTTTGGGCTGGGACCCTCGTGTCAGAGGGGAAGCATTGTCCATTGAGGATTTTGCAAAACTGACAGACGCGGTTTTTGACGCAAAACAGAATCAGTAAATAGATATGCTCTGACGAAAGCAACTTCCCATTAAGAAAACATATCTTAATAAAAATAAGCAAGCTGAAAACCTTTATATCATAAGGATTTCAGCTTGCTTTGTTTTTTTTATGAAGATGCCCCTAAAGTCAGGGCATATTTTTTTTGTCCGAAAATGGAAATCCTATTGTATTTTGGTAGGAACGTGCTATACTGAAAATATCCCCCTAGGGGGGATATGAAGGAGGGAGAATATGGCACATCATCACGATACCAAACAAGTGCTGAACCGTCTTTCCAGAGCTATCGGACATCTGGAAGCGGTGAAAAAAATGGTGGAGGAAGGGCAGGATTGCAGTCAGGTGCTGATACAGCTGGCAGCAGTGAAGTCCGCTCTCAATAATACGGGAAAAATCATTCTGAAAGACCATATCAACCATTGCATTGTGGAGGCTGTGGAAACTGGAGACAAAAAAGCTCTGGAAGATTTGTCGGCAGCCATCGACCAGTTCATGAAATGAGGGGATTTCTATGACAGCACAAAAAACAGCTATTTTCTGGGCAATTCTGGCGGCGGGGCTTTATGCCCTGAATGCACCTGTTTCCAAATTGCTGTTGGAAGAAGTGCCGCCAACTATGATGGCAGCCCTGCTGTATCTGGGGGCAGGCATGGGATTGGCAGTGGTGCGCCTTGTCCAGCGCATGACAGGAAAAGGGAAGAAGGAAGCACCTTTGACAAAAAAAGACATGCCTTATACTGTGGGAATGGTTGTGCTGGATATTGCCGCACCCATTTTCCTCATGGTTGGCTTGACCATGACTACGGCGGCAAACGCTTCTTTGC
>CATZIM010000069.1 GCA_958420075.1 uncultured Clostridia bacterium
GGTGACACAATCCTTAACATGAACTACGCTGCTGTTGATCGTGGTGTAGACGGTGCAGTGAAAGTTGAAATCCCTGCTTCCTGGGCAACTGCAGAAGATGCAGAAGTTGCAGCTGCTAGAAAATCCACAGAATTCGTTGATAAAGTTGTAGCTCCTATGAACGCACAGGAAGGCGACAAACTGCCCGTATCCGCATTCTCCGGCAGAGAAGACGGTACATTCCCTTGCGGTACAGCTGCTTACGAAAAACGTGGTGTTGCTGTTGACGTACCCGAATGGAACGCTGAAAACTGTATCCAGTGTAACCAGTGCTCTTATGTATGTCCTCACGCAGCAATCCGTCCCGTACTGCTGACAGAAGAAGAAGCTGCAAAAGCTCCTGCTGCATTCAAAGCAGTAGACGCTAAAGGCGGCGCTGCATTTGCTGGTCTGAAATACAGAATGCAGGTTTCCGCTCTGGACTGCCTGGGCTGCGGTAGCTGTGCAGTAGTATGCCCTGCTCCTAACAAAGCTCTGGTTATGAAACCTCTGGCTACACAGGAAGCTGAAGTTGCTAACTGGGATTACGCAATCGACGAAGTTGCTCCTAAAGCTAACCCTATGGGCAAAGGTTCCGTGAAAGGTTCTCAGTTCGAACAGCCTCTGCTGGAATTCTCCGGCGCATGCGCAGGCTGTGGCGAAACACCTTACGCAAAACTGGTAACACAGCTGTTTGGTGATAGAATGTACGTTGCAAACGCAACAGGCTGCTCCTCCATCTGGGGTGGTTCCGCACCTTCTATGCCTTACACAACAAACAAAGACGGCCGTGGTCCCGCTTGGGCTAACTCCCTGTTCGAAGACAACGCAGAATATGGTCTGGGTATGGCTTCCGCTGTTAAACAGATGAGAAACGGTCTGAAAGATAAACTGGAAAACCTGAAAGCAATCGACGCTTCCGTTGCAGGTGTTGTTGATGCTTGGGTTGACACAATGTTCGATGGTGAAAAATCCAGAGAAGCATCCGACGCTCTGGTAGCTGCACTGGAAGGCTATGCTGGCACAGATGCAGAAGCTAAGAACATCGTTTCCTACGTACTGGAAAACAAAGATCAGCTGGTTAAAAAATCTCAGTGGATCTTCGGTGGTGACGGCTGGGCATACGATATCGGTTACGGCGGTCTGGACCACGTACTGGCTTCCGGCGAAGATGTAAACGTTCTGGTATTCGATACAGAAGTTTACTCCAACACAGGCGGTCAGGCTTCCAAAGCTACTCCTGCTGGTGCAGTTGCTCAGTTCGCTGCTTCCGGTAAGAGAGTTAAGAAAAAAGACCTGGGTATGATGGCTATGAGCTATGGCTACGTTTACGTTGCACAGGTTGCAATGGGCGCAGACAAGAACCAGCTGGTAAAAGCTCTGCTGGAAGCTGAAAGCTACCATGGTCCTTCCCTGATCATCGCTTACGCTCCTTGTATCAACCACGGTCTGAAAGGCGGCATGAGCGGCGCTCAGAACGAAATCAAACGTGCAGTTGAAGCAGGTTACTGGCATATGTACAGATTCAACCCTACTCTGAAAGAAGAAGGCAAGAACCCCTTCACTCTGGATTCTAAAGAACCCACAGCAAGCTTCAGAGACTTCCTGCTGAGCGAAGTTCGTTACAGCGCACTGCAGAGAACATTCCCCGAAGTAGCGGAAGAACTGTTCGAACAGTCTGAAAAGAACGCAAAAGAAAGACTGGAAAACTACAAAAGACTGGCTAACCAGTAATCAGGTTTCACAGGATTTCAAAATGAAATAAAAACAGGCTTTGCCTGATGAAATGGAGAGATTTCCCCCACAAAGGGAAGTCTCTCTGTTTTTTTATGGTTTCTTTAGACAATGTTACAATTTTATTGAGATTGGAAAAATTGCTTTTTTCCAAAAGGAAAATAGTGTATACTCACTGTATGGAAGTGAAGGAGGGGGTTATTGCATATGCGTCAAACGCTGAAAAACTGTAAAAGAATTGTCATTAAGGTAGGTACCGCAACCATTACCTATCCCAATGGCAGATTGAATTTGAAACGGATCGAAGAACTGGCATGGGTGCTGACAGACCTGCGCAATCGCGGCATGGATGTGGCACTGGTCACCAGCGGTGCCATTGGTGTTGGCGCTGTGCGTATGTCAATGCCTTCCCGTCCCACTGTTACCCGGGAAAAACAGGCGGCGGCAGCGGTTGGTCAGGCAATGCTGATGCAGATCTACCATAACTTTTTTGACCGGTATAATCAGACCGTTGCCCAGATTTTGCTGACAAAGGAAGAAATGGGGACGGAAGAAAGATATACCAATACACATAATACATTTGAAACATTGTTTGAAATGGGCATTATTCCCATTGTCAATGCCAATGACACCATTTCTACATATGAAATTGAATTTTCCGATAACGACCGCCTTTCTGCTATGGTAGCGGAGGTAACAGGCGCTGATCTGCTGGTATTGCTGACAGATATTGATGCCCTGTATGACAAAAATCCCAGAGAACATGCGGACGCGAAGCGGATTTCTTATGTGGAAAAAGTAACGCCGGAAATCGAAAAGATGGCAAGCGGAAAAGGCTCTGCCTTCAGTGTCGGCGGTATGCAGACAAAACTGGAAGCGGCAAAAATCTGCGAAAAAGCCGGAACAGCCATGGCCATTGCCCATGGGGAAGATCCTACGGTAATCCATCGGATTTTGGCTGGCGAAGATGTGGGAACTTGCTTTGGAAAAGGAATCAAAAGGAGAGATGAACAATGAGTTTTTGCCCGAAATGCGGAAGAGAAATTATAGATGAAAGCTTGGGCTGTCCGATCTGCAGTGTAAAAGAAAATACCCATCCCGAAACAACACAGGCTGATGATCAGCCTGCGGAAAAAGTGGATTCTTTTACTGTAGAAGATGCCAAAGGCACTTATCAGAAATTCGAAAGTACAGAAAACACCAGCGGCGGTACATGGGCAAGCGGCGGTACCAATACAGAATATAAACCTGTCAATGATCAGGGTATCCATCCTGCACTGAAAGTCATTGTCATTGTGCTGATCATTCTGGTAGGCGGCATTGGTGCTGTTGCAGGTCTCATTGCCGGTATTGCTCTGATGAAGAGTCCCGTGGAAGATAATCAGAAATTCGGGAAACTGATTACCATCATCAGTGCCATTATGTTGGGTCTGAGCCTGATCTGCTGCATCATCGGTGGTCTGTCTGGTTTGGCGGCAGTACCTTATTCTATTACTTATAACTTCTAAGAAAGATGAATGTATTCGACTTTTTTGGCTCTGCTGTCTGTCACCAGATGGCAGAGCGCAGTTTTTTCTGGGGAAGCTGCCAAAGTCCCCTCTGTGCCCGCTGTACAGCCATTGAAGGCGGTATCATACTGGGTGTGATATTCTTATGGCTGGCAGGAAGAAAAGACGGAAATCGACCGTTTTCGCCCTCTGGTGTGGTGCTGGCAGCACTGTCTTTTCTACCCATTGCCATTGACGGCGTCGGCAGTTATCTGGGATTCTGGCAGAGCAATAATCTGCTCCGTGTGTTGACGGGGGCATTGGCTGGCTATGGATTGCCGGGATTGTTTTTGCTGGCTGCCAATTTTTCTCCTGCCAAAGAAAATATGAATCCTGTTTATAAAAATACAGGAGAGCAGATCGGTCTGCTGGTGGCAGCGGTGGCTTATGGTCTGCTGGTATGGCTGGGTATTTTGCCATATTTCCTTGTTGCCCTTATGTCAGCAGTGGGAGTTGTCTGTTTTTATGGATGTTTCTGGTTTCTCATATTACGGACAGTGACAGCAGGAAAGAAATTCCCTTGTTTCTCATTTTCACTGGCAGGAGGATTGTTCACTGTATTTGTGGTGGCAACAATTGTGCAAAGAATTTCATAGAGAATCGAAAAAAAGCTGTTTTTTTCCATGGGGTACAAGTATAATGGAAAGAAACGGCTTTTTTATTAAGGAGGCAGTTATATTTATGAGTATGTTGACAGAAATGGGAAAACAGGCAAAGGAAGCGGCAGTGGTTCTTTCTGTGCTTCCCACACCCAGAAAAAATAAAGCCCTTTGTCATGCGGCAGATGCTTTGCTGGCGGCAAAGGATGAAATTTTGGCAGCCAACAAGGAAGACGTGGAAGCGGCAGTGGAAGCAGGCATCAAAGGCGCTTTTATTGACCGTTTGACACTGACAGAAAAACGACTGGAAGAAATGGCGGACGGCTTAAGACAGGTGGCATCTCTGGATGATCCTGTAGGCAAGGTTCTGTCCATGAAAACATTGGATAATGGCTTGATTATCGGTCAAAAACGTGTGCCCATGGGCGTGATTGGCATCATTTTTGAAGCCCGTCCCAATGTAACGGCTGATGCTTTTGGTTTGTGTTTGAAAGCTGGCAGTGCGGTGATTCTCCGCGGCGGTAAGGAAGCCATCGGCACCAATAAAAAAGTAGTTTCCGTATTCCAGAAAGCATTGGAAGAAGAAGGCCTGCCCGGTGCCTGCGTACAGATTGTGCAGGATACCAATCGGGAAACCGCAAATGAAATGATGCGTCTGAATGGCTATCTGGATTTGCTTATCCCCAGAGGCGGCGCAGGACTCATTCAGAATGTGGTGCAGAACAGCACCGTTCCTGTCATTCAGACAGGTGTGGGCAACTGCCATGTTTATGTGGATGAAAGTGCTGATCTGGAAAAAGCAGTGCGCATTGTCATCAATGCCAAAACACAGCGCCCAGGCGTTTGCAATGCCTGCGAAAGCCTGCTGGTGCATGAAAGTCTGAAAGATACCTTCCTGCCTATGATTGGTAAGGCATTGCAGGAAAAACAGGTGGAAATCCGTGGGGATGAAGATACCTGTGCCAGAGTGCCCGGTGCCGTAGCGGCAACAGAAGAAGACTGGGCAACAGAATACGAAGATTATATCATTTCCACAAGAGTGGTGAAGGATTTGGATGAAGCCATCAACCATATCCGCCGTTATTCCACAGGTCATTCCGAAGCCATTGTGACAGAAAACTATACAAATGCCCAGCGGTTCCTCAATGAAGTGGACGCGGCGGCAGTTTATGTGAATGCATCCACTCGTTTCACAGACGGCGGACAGTTTGGTTTTGGTGCGGAAATCGGCATCAGTACCCAGAAACTTCATGCTCGTGGGCCTATGGGTCTGACAGAATTGACTACCACAAAATATATCATTTACGGTGACGGACAGATTCGTGAATAAAGAGAGAAGGGAAACATATGAGAATTGGTATTTTGGGCGCAGGCGGCGTTGGTGCCACCGTAGCCGGTGCCGTTGTGAAAGATAAAAACGCGGAAATCGTGTTGATTGCCAGAGGCGAAACAAAGGAAAATGTTCTGAAAAGAGGCTGGATTCTGGAATCTGAAGTTTTGGGGGACCAGGTTATCCATCCTGCTTTGGTCAGCGATGACCCGGCAGAAATCGGTACCGTAGATGTGCTGGTATTGGCATGCAAAAGCTATTCCTTGAAAGATGTATGCGACAGATACAGCAGTATCGTCCGGGATGATACATTGGTCATTCCTTTGCAGAATGGCTTTATGGCTGCCCAGCAGGCACAGGAAGCATTGGGGAAAGGTCAGATTGCCCATGGCTTCATTTACTGCCTGTCTAAAATTGTAGAGAAGGGAAAAGTTGTCAATGTGGGTACACTGCTGCGGGCAGGCTTTGGTTTCCCTGATGGACGGAAAAACGAAAGGGCCGAACAGCTGGCAGCGATGATGCAGGCAGGAGGACTGCCTACCATTTATACAGCGGATATTCTGGAACCCATTTGGGCGAAGTTTATGATGATCTGCGGCAATAGCTGTGCCTTCCTGTATTATGATTGTCCTTCCGGCGGTATTCTGGAAGATTCTCAGCGGATGGCTTTCCTGAAAGGAACTTATGACGATCTGTACCGCTTGGCAGACGGCATTGGCGTGCATCTGCCGGAAGATATTCAGGAACGGTATCTGCAGGAATTTGCGGAAATGCCTCTGAACTCCACATCTTCCCTGTATCGGGACATCAAAGATGGTGTGCCCCAGAATGAATTGGAGCAGATTGTGGGCAATGCTGTCAGACTGGCAAGAGAAAAGAAAATTTCCGTGCCTTTCATTGCGGCGGCTTATGATAAAACATTGCAGACCATGCTGTAAAAATCTGGACAAAAAAAGAGAATTCCTTTAGGGGCATCTTCATAAGAAAACAAAGAAAGCTAAAATCCTTATCATAACAAAGGATTTTAGCTTTCTTATTTTATTAAAATTTTATTTGTTATGTTTTCTTCTGAAGAAAGCCGTTGCAATTCCCTTTAAGAAATCAAGGAAAAGAAAAATCAATGTTTTCTTAAGGGGAAGTTGCTTTTGGAATTCTCTTTTTTAATACCCGTATAACGCAAAAAAGCCTTCGAAACGAAGGCTCTTTTTATGCTGAAATCAGATCGCACGAGTGATTTTGTTGGAACGCATGCATCTTGTGCAAACGTAGATAGATTTTACATTGCCGTTATCTTCCACGATTTTGATTTTCTTTACATTGGGTTTCCATTTTCTGTTCGCACGTCTACTAACCTGACTACGGTTAATGCTGATTCTATGACCTTTGATCTGGCCTTTTTCACAAATTTCACATCTAGCCATTGCCTGCACCTCCTTCATTGCTTGTATGTGACACAACAAAGTTATTCTAGCAGAAAACTTTTGATTTTGCAAGAAAAAACGCCCTTTTTTTAAAATATTTTTTTCCTGGAAAAGTCCCCAGGGTTTTGTACGAAGAAAAAAGCAAAAACGTAAGAAAAAATTAAAGGAATTCTAATAAAACTGTTTTTGATTGGTGATATACTGTAAACAAGAAACTGCACCCATTTTGAAGGAGGGAATCTGAATGATGCGAAAAACAGTAATTGCGGCAGTTCTGCTGGCGTTGGGCTGTAATATGACAGCTTTTGGTGCCCAGAATGATGTCGTTATTACATTGGATGAAAGAAATGTGGTATTGAAAGAGGATATTGTCTATGAAGATGGGCGGATGATGCTGCCGGTACGTGCCATGGCAGATGTACTGGGGGCTGATGTGACATACGATACAAGTACCCGAACAGCTCTGGTGGAAAAACAGATGAAAACAGTGCTGGATGCGGATAATCAGCCCTTGGTATGGCAGGTTTCTCTGGGACTGGATTCCAATTATCTCACCCTTATGGGTACCCATGAGCTGCTGCTGGAAACAAAACCGCTGGTGGTGAATAATCGGGCATATCTGCCTTTGCGGGAATTGGCGGAAGCCATGAATCTGGATGTGGAATGGAGCACAGACGGCCAGAAGGATTATGTGAAACTGACTTCTGCCAGAATGCCAAACGTTTCTCTGCAGCCCAATGGCAGCTTTGACCAGGAAACCATGAGTCTGCAAATGCAGTGGAAAAATGAAGAAAGCACTGTGTTCTATGCGTCAGAAGAATTCTGGCTGGAAAAATGGGATGGACATAACTGGACAAAGGTAGAACCTGATTCCAAAGCCTATGTAAGCACAGATACTTACAGCATTCCCACAGGCGGTCCCACAGATGGCAAACGGGACAAAAAGTTTACCTTCTGGCAGTGGGAAAAGAGCATGACCCCCGGAAAATACCGTGTGGCAGTGCCTTATCAGTATCTGGAAGGCAAAGGCGAGGATATGACATTCTTTAATCTGGAACAAACAAAGGCGTACAGTCAGGATACTCCTACCACTTATGTGGCATATGGCGAATTTTTGGTAGAAGCGTCTAACAAATAATCAATGGTCAAATGGCGGAAGGTTTGCAAGCGGCAGGTCTTCCGCTTTTTTTCAAATCCAAAAGCAAAGGCAGGAAAGGGCGCTTCTCTTGTGTTTTTCGGCACTTTGCGGTATCATATACCATGAGTAAGTTTGTTTGAATAGAAAATACAAAGGAGAACGGGAATGTTAGATATTTGCTTATTGGGAACAGGCGGCATGATGCCCATGCCGGGACGTTTTCTCACGTCTCTTGCGGCGCGGCTCAATGGGCGTATGATGCTTATTGACTGCGGCGAAGGCACACAGGTAACCATGAAAATGCAGGGTTGGGGCTTCAAAAATATTGATGCCATCTGCTTTACCCATTTTCATGCGGATCATATCTCCG
>CATZIM010000070.1 GCA_958420075.1 uncultured Clostridia bacterium
GTAAGAAAATAACCTGCCAAGGTACTTTCCGCAGAGTCCACGCAACTTATCCTGCAGCACCGTTTTTCCTATAGCAGCATTGTCTAAAGAAACTGCAAAAATAGCATCTGACTCTTCCAGACTATATACCAAGGAAAAGTAATCACTTTCCTCGCAAATAGAAAAAATAGTGGCGTCATCTACCGTGCACTCGACTAAATCACATGGATTATCATCTGAAATGAATAAACGCTCAATTTTTTCGTTGAGTAGATAGCTTTCATCCAGATTATAACGACAAGCATACCGATCCCTAATCTTTAAAAAGTTACTGTAGATATCAATATAGTCACCCAAAGATTCGGGGAAAACCTCTTCTTGCGATTCTTCATCATAATGTGTACACAGTGCAGAGATGATATCAGGCCGAATGCAAATATGGACAGGGAAAAGATTAATATAATCTTTGTTCTCAAAAATATAAATTTTAGAAAACATTGAAAGGATAATCTCACGAAGGCAAATGAATTCTTCATATGAAATAACCTTTATGGACTGCTGATAAATTTCCATAAATCGAGCACCTTTATCTTGCAATGTTTTCTCCAACGATATAGCACAATCTTCAAATCCAGTAAAATCATATCCTTTGATCACAAAAAGGATATTTGGACCAGTGTGTTCTTTAATATATTCTTGAATTCTATCAAAAATCATATATATCCTCTCCTATAAAATTATCCTTGCACATACTCCATATAGTACTTCTCGTAAACATATTCATTCAATTTCCAGCCACGCATCACTCATCTGAGAATGTCGAAAAACTTTGCCTATTATTATCGCAATATCATCTATAGCCTATAAGAAATCCTGTATGTGTTTTGTTCTTGATGGATGCTGAAGTTTTAGTAACGCCTTATTCTCAATTTGTCTAATTCGTTCACGCGTGACATGATATACTGTTCCTACCTCTTCCAATGTATGCTCCACCCCGTCATCAAGACCAAAACGAAGACGAAGAATCTGTGCCTCACGCGGTGTGAGCGTTGATAAAACATAAGAAATACTCTCCTTAAGAATACATTGTTCTACAGCATCTTCAACAGATATATTATCTGTCGGAATAAATTCTTCGAGTTCTGAATCTTCACCATCACCAATTAATACATTGAGACTAGCAGTATTTAAATATATATCACCAAGTTTCAAAATATCTCTAATTTCTTTTGGAGATGTAGCGTATCCCAAATTAATTATTTCCTCAATCACCTCTCTTTCATTGAACGACGGATGCGCTGCTCGAACCCCCCAAAAGCGACGTACACGATCCATTACATAAACAGGCAAGCGTATCATATAAGCAGTATCGATGATATTCCTAGCAATACTTTGCCTTATCCAATGATCAGCATAGGTTAAAAACGAAAATCCCCTTGAAATATCAAAGTGATCTGCCGCTACAATAAGTCCAATATTGCCATATTGAACAATATCGTCTATTGTAAGACAATCTTGCTTAAACTGTTTTGAAAGAGCTAGAGCATCTCGGTAAACAAATCTTTCATTTTTAAGGATTAGTGCTTCTAATGCAAGAGAGTCACCTTGTTGATACAAAACACATAATTGCTCACTTTTAAGTCCAAGCAATTGCTTTGCATCTCTGCCAAATGCAAAGTCTTGTGCTATAGTTTTTTTATTTAAAATTTTGGAGTCTTGTGCTACATCTTCGAGTATTTCTATTACATCTTCATGCAAAATTAAATCCGATTCCTCATCGTCAACATAATCAATATCTTTATCAATCAAAATTTTAATAATTTCATATTGTTCTTTCCGGGTAAGTGTTGAAAACAAACGATTAAAATCACTCTCCCGTAATTTTTTATCTTTTGTCAAATAAGGGCGGATCGCCTCTAAAATATACTCGGTGTTAAGCATCTCATATCCCCCTAACTTCCACCATATTTACTATATTATAACAAACTGCGACCCACTTCGGCACATCTTTTTAACTATTTACACTTATGTTTTTATAAAATATTGGGTATTATTGAACAAAATAGATTTTTTCTTTGCATATTCTCTATCTGTTCCTGTACAGTGCTGACAGAATGCCAAGTTACATAATCTACAACATAGTGCTTTTCCCTCATAATCGTGTCCTTGTATGGAACACTCTCCGTTCCAAACGGATAAAATGTACAGCTAAATCCATCTGGCGTTGATAGCAGCCATTCTATCAAATGGTATGCGATAGCAGCTTCACTGCTCGTTGGAAATACTTTACTGCTTTTTAACCACTGACACTGCAAGGTGGTCAAATTCTTCTTAGTGAACAACAATAAATTCTATGACATCATTTTCAACAATGTGCTACTTAATAACATATACAATACCGAATAAATTTCTGCTGATGTCTTCAGGTGTCCAACAAAAACAGTTCTTTATATCTGTCATCTAATTATGATTATAGTATGGGATCCGCAATTTTTTCCGTGAAAACTCCTATAGCTAATCAACTTTGGTATAACAACATACCTACAGTTTCTGAAAGTCCTTATGTTGTCACATATACAGAGGTTGACAATCGACACATAGAAGCAATTCAGCAACAAGAATACCAAGCTCTAAATGATTTTTGGTCAAAACAACCAGAACTTCAAAAACCGACTTTTCAGGCTCAACTACATGTAGCTATTGACAGAAAAAAGCGTAATGCAAGTAGCTTAATGTATATCTTAGAATTGGCGAAATATCGACTTAACAAAAAAATTCCAAGAACACTCCCTTTTGAAGAAAGAAAATTGGTCTTAATAAATAGCGAAGAATGGAATGGTTGAATATATTAACAAAATGACCATCTATCAGAAAACGAGCTTACCACAGATAATATTCAAAAGACCATAGACACTGTTGCTACCTGCTGGAGTATAGAAATAATGCAAAGGTATCAAAAACTTGATTGGCTAACCATCACTTTAGATAGCCCAATATGCAGAGTCTATATACCGTAAAAGATACTATAAACAAAAAGAGAGCTAACTGACTAATCAAAATCAGTTAGCTCTCTTTTTATGAATAATGAAAAATGTTGCCAAATCGTCGCTACGAAAGGCCTTAACCCCTCAAAAGCCCAGTCATATCAGGCTTTTCCGTACCTCTGAAATTATTCCCACTCAATCGTTGCGGGCGGTTTGGAAGTAATATCGTACACAATACGATTTACATGTTTTACTTCATTTACGATTCTAACAGAAACGCGATCCAATACATCATAAGGGATTCTTGCCCAGTCAGCTGTCATAAAGTCAGTTGTTGTTACACCACGCAGAGCAATGGTATAGTCATATGTTCTGAAGTCACCCATAACACCTACAGAGCGCACGTCTGTAATAACAGCAAAGTACTGATTGATGCTTCTATCCAGACCAGCTTTCGCAATTTCTTCACGGAAAATTGCATCTGCTTCTCTCAGGATTTCCAGTTTATCTTCTGTTACTTCACCGATAACACGAATACCCAGACCAGGGCCAGGGAAAGGCTGACGCCATACCAGATGTTCAGGCAGACCCAGTTCCAGACCCATCTGACGTACTTCATCTTTGAACAGCAGGCGCAGGGGTTCAATCAGTTCTTCAAAATCTACAACGGAAGGCAGACCGCCTACGTTGTGGTGAGATTTAATGACTGCAGAATCACCCAGACCACTTTCGATTACGTCAGAATAAATGGTACCCTGTACCAGGAAATCTACTTTACGGATCTTCTTCGCTTCATCTTCGAATACACGGATAAATTCTTCACCAATTGTTTTTCTCTTTGTTTCGGGATCTGTAACGCCTTTCAGTTTGCTCAAGAAACGTTCCTGTGCATTGGCTCTTACAAAGTGAGAATCGAACATATTCGCAAATGCTGCTTCTACTTCGTCCCCTTCATTTTTACGCATCAGACCATGGTCAACAAATACGCAAGTCAGCTGTTTGCCGATTGCTTTGGAAACCAGAGCAGCTACTACGCTGGAGTCAACACCGCCGGACAGTGCACACAGTGCTTTGCCGTCGCCAACCTGTTCTCTGATTTTCTGAATCTGATCTTCGATATAGTTTGTCATTGTCCAGTCACCGCTGCATCCGCAAACTTCATACAGGAAGTTGTGGATCATATTGGTACCCTTAGGTGTGTGGTTTACTTCAGGGTGGAACTGTACGCCATAGAAGCCTTTTTCGGGGCATTCAATAGCTGCTGCGGGACATGTTGCAGTTTTACCAATGATGCGGAAGCCTTCAGGCATTTCTGTTACAAAGTCTGTATGGCTCATCCAGCAGATTTCTTTTTCGTCAATACCTTTCATCAGTTTGCTGTTGGTATCGAAAGTAACTTCTGTTTTGCCATATTCGCTCTTTTCATTGGCGTTGCCTACTTTACCGCCCAGTGTATAAGCCATCAGCTGGCAGCCGTAACAGATGCCCAGCACAGGCACACCCAGTTCAAAAATCGCGGGGTCGCAATGGGGGGATTTTTCATCATAAACGCTGTTAGGTCCCCCTGTAAAGATAATCCCTTTGGGATTTTTTGCCTTAATTTCCTCAATGGGCTTATTCCAAGGCATGATTTCACAGTAAACGTGATGTTCTCTGACACGTCTGGCAATCAACTGATTATACTGACCGCCAAAATCCAGAATAATAATCATTTCACGGTTCATTGTCTTCCTCCATATCTCTTGTTTCTAAAGGTTCACGCTTTATCAAGAAAAGCCGCCGCTGCGAACGACGACCTGCCTGATTTCATATTATCATAGCCAAAAGCTATTGACAAGTAAAAACCACATATTTCCCACGTCTTTTCGCAAAACGAATAAATTATTTCCCAACATTGTGATTCCTTTTTATTCTTTTGCCAAAGCTTTCTGATTCGATTATAAGTGTCAACGCATTGAAAACCGTTCCTGTATATCATACAAAGCTATTCTTATGAAATACGTTTTCAAGACATAAAAGCAAACCTCTATATCAAGCAGAGGTTTGCCATCCATCATCAAGATTCTTTTACCAACGCCTTCATCATATTTTTCGCATAATCAGAAGCCTTTTTCTGAATATCCTCCACTTCCATAATGCTTGCAGGATTGTTGGCAGTTTCCAGCATCGCAAAATAAGGAGGCAAGCGGAATGTTTTATTCATGCTCATTGCACTTATCACCTGTTCCGCAACGATATTGCCGCCGCTGTATCCCGATACAACCAGTGCGAAAATACTTTTTTCATAAAATTGATTTTTACGGAACAGCGCTGTCAAGCGGTTGATAAAAGCAGTCAAATTGGCACTGAGTGCATCATTGTAATTGGGACAAAGCAATACAACTGCATCACATGCCTCAATGGCAGGATATACCTGTTCCACAATGACCCCACCGTAATAACAGCTGGATTTTTCACTGAAATGCATACACATTTTAAATGGACATCCGGAGCAATCATGTACCGTACCATTCCGCAGAGAAATTTCCGTAATTTTGCAATGATGCAGATCTTTTTTAATCATATCCCAAAGCATAGCCGTATTTGAAGTTTTATGATTGCTGGCATGAAGCACCAGGATATTGGTTTCTTTTTTGGGATTCGGTTTAAAGTCCATGAGCTGTGCCACCAAACGCTTCGCTGCTGCCTGATATGCCCCCATATTATCCAAATCCTGCTGCATAGCCTGGATATTGAAATTCTGCAAAGAGCCTGTTCCCTCTACCATACCTCTGCCTGGGAAAGCACATCCGCAGGCATTGGCTGTAAACATCAATTCCCTCGCTACAGACTTGGTATACAATTCACTTTCCCCATCTACCAGAATGGAACCCACACAACCTTTCAGCATATCCGGATGCAGACGCATATGCTTCAAATAGCGGAAATATTCCAGATTGATACCGGAAACGCCCAAGGGAATAGCAAAAAGCAATCTTTTCCCTTCCAAGGAATGAAAATCCTCCAGGCGACGAATGACAGTGCAATCATATATACCATAGATTTCTTCCAATAGCTTTTCCAGTCGTTTTGTTCTTCTGGAATCTTCACATTGTGGATACACAACAGTCAACATTTGCTTCATCGAATCATCTCCAGTCCATCATAAGCTTTTTGGATTCTTTGGAATAATGTATCTGGCAAGGGCAAAGATTCAATTTCCACGCCCAATGTCGTTCTGTTTTTGCTGCCCATATAAACACCATTCAGGAAATTGGAGCTATAATGCCACTCTCCGCGCAGTGTCAGCAGCAAAGAAATCGCAGCAGAAGAAATAGCAGGTGCTACATAAGGCTTAAAGCCCAGTTCCCGCATACGCAAATTGGCTTCGATGGCAAGTTTAGTTAACGCTTTGGAACGTTCATCGTCATAGTTATCAATGCTGTTTGCAATAACAAGATCCTGTCCATGGGGGCCAAAGGCTCTGCCTTCTGTCAGGAAATCCGCGAATTCCGGATTCTGTTTTGCGTAATAAGCCGCTCTTGCGTTCATGACACCAAGACCATAGCCCTGAACCTGTTCCGGGCGAAGTCCTTTTCCATCAAAATGTCCTGCTTCATCTTCGTTGCTGGCAAGAAAAGCGGCACGACAAAGAGGATCTACTGGGTCAGAAACAACGGCAAACAGACCTTCAAACTTTGCATCTCTTGCTTTCTTTGCGAAAACAGAAATAATGCCTTTATTGGCTTCATACTGCACCATACGCACATCCTGTACCTGCGCACCTACAGGAGGAATCCCTTTAGATGCACAGAAAACAAACATATCACAGTCAAAAAGCTGTTCTTCGGTCAAAATTTCAACAGTCGGCAATGCGTCATAATCCCAAGGGAAAGCAGCCTGATTTAATTCTGTTTCCCAACGGGCACATACATCAGGGTTCACATCATAAATCCCCAGCGTTTCAATACAATCGCCGCCCATAAGTTTCAATGCCGTCAGCACAGTACTGCCAACATCTCCCAATGCCAGCAGATGTACCCGCTTTTTCTTCTTATTATCTTTCTGAAGCCATTTTTCCCATTCATCAGCTGTTTTCCATGCAGTATTTGCCAAAAGCACAGCCCCTTTGGACAAGGCATTTTCTGCCGCTGTCCGCAGGTCTGCATCCATACTTGCTGCCACATCATCCAGATGAACGCTGTCCAACCAACGAAGGTTTTCTTCTTCTGCCAGCATTGCCGGATGGGTTAATTTCAAAATTCCTTTATTCTTCTCCCGACACCGATTTGTGAAAAAAACAGTAGTCGTTCCAATGAGTTTCTGTTCCATAATATCCTCCTTATTTTACAAGGTGTTCCAGTCGGATCATCTGTTCCATATCGTTTTCCAAATATACAGATGCCGGCAGATGATAATCATAAGCGACGCAATTGCCCTTATCTGGAATGCGAGGCCAGATAATAACTTCACTCAGTCGTCCCAAAGTCAGATTTCGCTCATACAAGGCCTGATACTCTTCTTCCAGAACCGTCAGAATTTCTTTTGTATTCTGCAGGCAGACCATGGACAAGTCATAAATATTTTCTTTGGATGCACCTCTGATGAAACCGGGCATTACATAAGGCAGTATCAAATTGACACCATGCAGGAAATTACCTGTTTTATCCGCATTGGTTTCTACACCGTCACCGCCGATAAAAGGATACATAGATGTTTCCACGAACCAGATACGCATGGAAGGAATGAAATAAGCACTTTCTACCTTTCTGCCTTGGATTTCCATCAGGTCTTTTCCTCGACCAGAAAGCATACCAACAATCAAACGGTCAATTTCCACTTTTTCCTCTTTAAAGAGCGGATCAAGTTCACGGATACGATACCCCTTATGGAGCAAGTCATCCACCAGAATCACAGGTCTGCGAAAAGATTTGATTGTTCTGACCTGAGAACGCAGGGGCAGATATTCCGGGAACTCTGCAATGCGGAAACCATGAATCCGGGAATCGAATACCTTATCTGTATGCAGTACTTTTGTTACCGTATTGGGAATAACAATCCCTTTCAGGATCTTGCCAAAAGGCACACACATATTTTTCCCAAATGTACGTACCGGCAACGGTTCTTTCGGCATACCATTTGCCGCAGTAATCAGCTCAATCAAA
>CATZIM010000071.1 GCA_958420075.1 uncultured Clostridia bacterium
TCCATGGCGATGACCCCAGCAATGGCCGCCCGGCGTTTTTCCCCGCCGGAAAGCATGGAAATAGGCCCTCTCTGCATGGGAATGGGGAACAGGAATTTTTCCAGCAGCTGAGAAGCGGAAAGTCTGCCATCTACCGTAGGCACATACTCTGCCACATCCCGGATATAGTCCAGTACCCGCTGATTTTCATCCCATTCTTCATTCTCCTGGGCAAAAACGCCAATTTTGACGGTTTCCCCTCTTGTGACTGTACCGCTGTCAGGCTGAAGCTGACCTGTCATCATTTTCAGCAATGTGGTTTTGCCGCAGCCGTTATTGCCAGTGATGCCCACACGGTCATTCCGCAGGATGATATAACTGAAATCATGGATATATTCCACACCATTATAGCCTTTGCAGACATGTTCCAGTTCAATGGTCTTTTTGCCCAGTCTGCTGTTGACGGAAGAAATATCCACACTCTGTTTTTCCTCCGGAGCCCGAATGGCAGACACTTCCTCGAAGCGCTGCAAACGGGCTTTCTGTTTGGTGGAACGCGCCTGTGCCCCACGGCGCACCCATTCCAGTTCGTTCCGCAGGAAATTCTGACGCTTTTTCTCCTCGGAAAGAAGCCGTTCTTCCCGTTCCGCTTTCATTTCCAGATATTTTGTAAAGTTTGCCTGATAGGTATAAATCTTCCCTTTTTCCAACTCCAGCATACGGTTTGCTACCCTATCCAAGAAATAACGGTCGTGGGTTACCATCAAAAGGGCTTTGGAGTATTTTTCCAGATGCTTTTCCAGCCATTCTACAGTGTCGTTGTCAATATGGTTGGTAGGTTCGTCCAGAATCAGCAAATCCACCGGCGCAATGAGTGCTGCCGCCAATGCCACACGTTTCCGCTGACCGCCGGAAAGGGTTTCTACAGGCTGGGAAAAATCAGAAATCCCCAGACGTGTCAAGATGTTTTTGGCTTCGCTTTCCAAAGACCATGCTTCCGCCTTGTCCATTTTTTCGGAAAGCTGTGCCGCCTGTTTTGTCAGTTTTTCATCAGTAGGGTTTGTTTCCAGCGCCTTCATGGTACTTTCGTATTCCCGCACCAACGCCATCACCGGGTTATCCCCATAAAATACCTGTTCCAGCACTGTGGTCCCGGGACGGAACACCGGAGACTGTGGCAGATAGCCCATACGCATGCCGTTCATGGTGATGATTTCCCCACTGTCTGCCTGATTTACCCCTGCAACGATTTTCAGCAGGGTGGATTTCCCTGTACCATTGACACCTACTACACCGATTTTATCCCCTTCATGGATGCTGAAGGAAATATCGTCAAAAATCACTCTCGTACCATAACTTTTGCGGATATTCTCCGCTGTCAGTAAAACCATGTTATTCCCTCTTTCTATGTATCGGTCCCCCTTATGGGAACCATGCAAAAAACGGGCAGACCATCCTTTTGACGCGGTCTGTCCCGTTTACAATCATTCTTCCTTTTGTTCGGTTTCCGCTTTTGCCCCTTCGGTGACAGGCACCGCCGCGGCTTTCTTTTTGCAGTAAAAATACAGCACCACAGAGGCGATAATCAGTACTGCGGACAATGCCTGAGAAACGGGCACATTGCCAATGCAAAGCTGGTCTGTGCGCAGTCCTTCGATCCACACACGCCCTAAGGCATAGCCAAAGAAATACGTTGCGCAGACCTGACCATCGAATTTCTTTTTCCGCTGCAAAATCAGCAGGATGATGAATACACACAGGCTCCACATGGATTCATATAAGAATGTGGGGTGTACCTGAATATAATCCACACCGTTGACTGTTACCAGATTTTGCAGAATATCTGTTGTAACGTCAGAAGCGCGCACCTGTGAAAGCTGATACCGCATAGCAAACAGGTTGTCTGTATAACCGCCGAAAGCTTCTTTATTGAAAAAGTTGCCCCAGCGCCCCAGCATCTGTCCCAGAATCAAAGATGGTGCCATGGTATCCGCCATAACCCAGAAACTTTTCTTTTTCAAATGGCTGTAAGGACACCGCCGATGATGCCGCCGTAGATGGCAAGTCCGCCTTCCCGGATGGCAAATATCTTTTCCGGATGCTGGCTGTAAAAATCCCAGGAAAAAATCACATAATACAATCTTGCGCCGATGATGGCAATGATCATGGCATAAATGATGAAATCCAGATAGGTATCCGGGTTTTGACCTGTGCGTTTGGCTTCATGGAGCGCCAGCAGCACACCAAGAATCACGCCAAGTCCAATAAAAATACCATACCAGTAAATATCCTGTCCAAATACTGTAAACGCCGTACGGCTCAAATGGTCGATTTCGATTCCCAGATTGGGAAACCAAATTTCAGGCATAACATCCCTTCTTTCTATCGCATTACCGATAGAACCATTTTATCCTGCGCAATGGTATTTTGCAACAATTTTTCCAAATCCTTTTTGTGCAATTCTTTCGTCAGACGGAAAAGATCGCTCAAATCCGCATCAAAAGGCGTCAATTCGATCTGGGTCAATCCAATGGCAGAAATGGACTGAAACAGCCGCAAGGTCTGTCCTACTGCCTTTTTCTGCAGTCTGCGGAAATGATTTTCGTCAATACCGTTCTGCTTCAGCCGCTTCCAGTGGGTCAAAAGCAGTTCTGCCGTTTCTTCTGCCTGCTCGCCACTGCCCATAAAGGCGCAGAAGGCAAAACCGTTTCCGCAGCTATACATCCGCTCCAAAGGTGCATCCAGCAAATCTTTTTCATAAGCCTCCAGAAAGAACGGGCTGCTTTCCCCTGCCCACAAATCCATCAAAAGCTCCATGGCAAGTTTTTCCCGCAAGTTTCTTTCCCTCGGTTCCAATTTGAAGCCCACCTGAAACACAGGACGACGCAGTCCCATGGCAATTTCCCGATACCGCTCCTGAATGGTATCCGGTTCTTTGCAGTATACAATTTTTCCGGTACTTTCTTTTTCCTGCACCAATGCCGTTGTTTCCATAATCTGGTGATCATCTACATCACCAGCGCAAATAAGCCAGAACTTCTGAGGCAGATAACAGGCATCATAAACTTTCCGCATCTTCTCCGCTGTGGTATTTTTCACACTTTCTTCCGTACCTGCCACAGGAAAACGCACAGGATGCTTCTGATACATCAAGTCCACCATGGTTTCATAAGCCGCCCGATTGGCATCATCTTTCCCCATACGGATTTCACTGCGGATGATGCTTTTTTCCTTTTCTACATCTTCTTCCTGAAAACAGGGGTGCTGGACAAAATCCAGCAATAACCGGAGATTTTCCATAAAGTTTTCACGGCAGGAAAAATAGTAAACTGTTTTTTCCCCATCTGTAAAAGCATTGGCTGCTGCCCCCTGTTTGCCAAACTGAAAAAGAGCATCTCCCCAGCTTTGCTGGAACAGCTTATGCTCAATGAAATGGGCAACACCCAAGGGGAAGCGGATAGGTTTCTCGCTGTCATTCCCCTGCCAGCAAACATCGTTGGAACCGAAAGGCACCACCACCGCCGCAAATTTTTCTCCAAACTGCTTTTTGGGGTAAATGCAGCAGCGCATGCCTGCCGCCGCCCTCTCCCGCAATATGGTTTCTCCCGCACCATGGCGCATCAATCCCATGAAAATTCCTCCTCTCCTGTCAGGGCATACATTGTCCGCAATGAAAGCTTCTGTGCCGCCTTGACCACATCTTCCACTGTCACATCCGCCAGTCTGCGGAGCATCTGTTCAGAATCCAGATTTGTGCCAATGATTTCCTGTTCCGCCACATAGTCCATAATTTTCCATTGAGAATCAGAAATATCTGCTATTTTTCGCCTTATTTGCTCCACTGCATCCTGAAAATCATCATTTTTGATGCCATGATCCGCCATATTCCGCAAAATTCGACAAATTTCTGATGCTGTATGTTTCGCGTCCTTCCCTGCAACGCCCGTTTGGACAAAAGCCAATCCTGTCATAGTATCGCATCTCATGGAAATATCGTAGCATAATCCCTGTTTTTCCCGAATTTCTTGAAACAACAGCCCATTGCCACCCCCCAGCACCTCACAAAGCACCCGCAGAGAAAGAAAAGCTCTGTCCCATGGATGCAAACCAGAATCAAAAGCCAATACCAGCCGAGTCTGTCCCATATTGGCTTTTTCGGCGATTTTCCGGCAAGGAGCCTGTTTGCGGCAAGTCTGCGGAAATTCCCATAAGTCTTTCCCCTGTAAATCCAGTTCCCCTTTCCATTTTTTCAGCATTTGTCTGCCATCGCTGTCACCGCAGACATAGAGATACACCGGCGCACGTGCCAGCACATCTTCGTAAAAACTACTGATATCCGCTGTAGTGAGTTTTGCCAAATCTTCCAGATAGCCGTCAGCGCAAATGCCCGCACCTTCTCCTTCCGCCGCTAATTCTCTGGCTCGTTTTGCGGCAAAGGAGATTTTATCGTCTGCCTGCGCTTCCAATCTCCGTCTCAAAATGGCTTTGCACCGTTCCACTGTTTCCGCTGGGAATAGGTTCTCTATTCGTTTTGGATGTTTCATCAACTGGAGCAGAAAATCCAGTACTTCTTTTTCTGACACATGTTTGGAAACTTCCATGGAGAAAGACAGCCAGGCTTCTCCGCCCTTTTTGATGACTTGCACCTGCCACAGAGCGCCGTAACACTCCTCTGCCGCTGCTGCCACTGCCGTTACGGAAGGATATTTCTCCGTTCCTTTTTGAAGCACTTCTGCCAGTAAGGCCAGCTTTGTAGCATTTTCCCGGCGCAAAGGCACACGGAAAAACCCAAGCAGGGCGTTCGTCTTAAATTTCTTTCCATCTACGAAAAACATCCGGCATTGTTCCGCTTTTTTTGCCGTTGTATTTCCCATATGATCACCTCATTTTGGTTTCTTTCCTCCTATTCTTTCCCGAAAGAGGGGAAAAAATCCAAAAAAAACAGCAGAGCCTTGGGGGCATCTTCATCAGAAAACAAAGAAAGCCGAAATCTTTATACGGGATTTCGGCTTTTTGTATTGGGTCTGTTTTCTTCTGAAGACAGCCGTCGCAATTTCCCTTAAGAAATCAAGAAAGCGAAAATCAATGTTTTCTTAAGGGAAATTTGCTTTTCAGACTCTGCTGTGTGTGATTCTATGTTATTTCATCCATTTTCCATCCAGCAAATCTTTTGCGTCTCTTGTCAGAGGGAAAATGTCGCTTCTGTCGATGTATTCCAAAGAGAATTTTCGATTCAGTGCAGCAAAATGTTTCAGACCAAAGGCGATACGATTCAAGTAAGAATAAACGCCGATGGCACCGGTAGAGAAGTTGTTTGCTTCTTCGCCGTAAATATTCCGCAGTTCTCGCAAATCCGGGAACAGTTCATCCACTGTAGAACCGAACCGCTGCAGTTCTGTGGGGATATTGCCAGCTTCGATGAGTTCTCCCACTTTTTTAGCACTCATTGCAGCTGCCATGGATGCCCGGCAAATACCGATGGCACTCACATAAGGCGCACCGAATGCCAAAGCTTTATAAACCTGATCTTCCATGGCAAAACCGCCGGTAATGGCAATATGCGGCAGGCTCAAGCCTTCTTTTTCCATACGGGACATGATCTGCACCAGTTCGCTTTCCATTGCCACCGTAGGCAGACACCATTCATTCATCATTTTGCAAGGGCTGTAACCAGAGCCGCCGCCTGCACCATCGAATGTAACCATATCCACCTGCGCCATGGATGCAATGCGCAGTACTCGTTCCAGATCAGCCGGATCATAGCCAGCCATTTTGAAATATACGTTTTTCAAGCCAAGGGCACGAAGTTCCTCAATACGTTTGCAAAGGGATTCTTCATCCCACATAGGCAGTCTGCCGTAAGAACGGAAGTTTTCCCCAAAGCCTGCTTTGTAGCGTTCCTGCACCTGCGGATCGGAAGGATCAGGAATCACCAGCAGGCCATTCTGCTGTGCCTTCAAAGCGTCCTCCAGTGTTGCCAGACGGTTTACAGGCTGGGTGCCTTTGGCGGACTGACCAAACTTAAATTCAATGGCTTCACAGCCGCATTCCTTGATGGCGTATTCCGGCACACCAATGCGGTCATCGTCAATATTTACCTGCAAAATAATCTGTCCATATCCACGGTAATATTTCCGGAAAGCATCCAGAAATTCTTTCAGTTTAGGACAATGTACCACCTTACCGTTTTCCAGACGCAGCGTAGGGTCTTTGGTTACGGCACCTTCGCCGATGACGGTCAATACGCCAGCCATAGCCGCACCACCAAAATAATCCTGCCAGTTCAGCTTGATGAGAGCCGGCAGAATGATAGGCAATTTCAGCTTCACAGGATGGAGTGTACCGATTTCTGTTTCCAGATTCACATCGTGAATGGTTGCCTTATCGGAATCCGCTTCCGCACCCATGGCGCCAAACACCCGCTCATTGATGTTGAAATGGGAGTAATCAATGGGATACTGTTTTTCCGATGCCACCTGATTGTCCCCGGTGGTAGTTGGATACACGGCATCTGCTCCACGAACAGCAGACAAGCCAATTTCGCAAGTACCCACACAGTCCGCTGTGCACATGGAACACATACCAGAAAATGTGCAGGGATGGGCAGCATCTCTCAGTTTTGTTCTGTTGAAGGCAGAACCAAGCAAAGGACTATATGACATAACCAAGACCTCCTTATCGCACCATAATTTATCATAAAACTATGGTAACATTAAGGATGATTATTGTCAATTTTAACAATTCCTATATTTTTAAAGGAATTTATTTCTTATAAGTATGTATGCATTTTTGCATTGATATATGTTTATTTTAAATAATTGTATTTACAAAAACGCATGTTTTTTATTCCTGCCACTGCAACGCAAAATCTACAAAAGGCTGCCATGTCTGACGGAACAGGCTGTTTTGCAAATAAACGAAATTCAGCTCCCGAAAAATATCAAAATTCAAAATTTCCAAAGGAAAAAGCCGTTTTTCTTCCAGTTCCTGTTTGACCACCGGTTCATACAAAAATGTAATGCCCAGACTGGCTTCTGTCATTGCTTTGATGGCTTGAAAATTGCTGATTTCCTGGACAGCAGAATAACTATGTATGGTGAAATTATTTTCCTTCAGCAATTCCTCCAGAATATCTCTGGTACCAGATCCCGGTTCCCGCAAAATCAATGGCTCTGTGTGAGTTTCCCATAAAGAAATGGATTTCCCCCGCAAAGGACACGCTTTCCCACAGATTCCCATAAATCGTTCCCGTTTATAAAGGGTAAAATCATATTTTTCTTTATCAAAAAAGCCTTCCACAATGGCAAAATCAATTTTTCCTTCTTCCATCATGTGCAGCAATTTTCCTGTGTTATCCACTGTCAAATGCAGACGATACTGGGGATATTCCTGTAAAAAATCCACCATGATAGGCGGCAGCATGTAATCCCCGATGGTTTTTGTAGCACCAATCCGCAGATGGATTTCCATATTTTCTTCCCGCTCCATCTCCTGCAGAATTCCCTGGGCATTGGCTGTCATTTGCTGGGCAAGGCGTCGCAGAGTTTCCCCTTTTTCCGTCAGTCGCAGCACTTTTCCCTGATAAGAAAACAGCCGGCAGCCGTAATATTCCTCCAGCCAGCGAATCTGCTGGGTCACAGCCGGCTGCGTGATATGCAGGGTTTCTGCCGTTTTGGTATAATTCATTTTTTCACAAAGCGCCAGAAACGTTTCCACACGATTGTCCAGCATGATGTTCTCCCCTTTCGAACCTTTTCCTCCATCATACCATATTTCTTCCCATGAAAAAAGCAGAGAAACCATTGGGTTTCTCTGCTTCCAATTCATTTTTATGCTGCTGCCCATGCTTCCGCAGGTACTTCAAAGTCAGGTACTGCGTCAAAGTTGCTGCATGTCATGTGTACCAAAGTTTTGGAAAT
>CATZIM010000072.1 GCA_958420075.1 uncultured Clostridia bacterium
GCTTCTGGGGTTCTGGAAGTTATAAACATAGCACCAATCCAGAGGCACATCCTCTGTTGCCGCCAAACGCTCTGTGCTGGCTTTGGCATAGGTGGTTTTCCCTGTGCCGGAGGGCCCTGACATATAGATGTTATAGCCTTTGATCTTCACATGAAGCCCAAAATCAAAGGCTTTGACGGCTCTGTCCTGACCAATGATGCCTTCCAGTGGTTCCAGCTCCGCAGTGGAGCGGAAAGAGAAATCATCAGCGGAGCAGCCGTTTTTCAGCTCTGTATAAGAAAGTTCACGTTGCATATCCTTTCGCCTCCTTGCAAAAAATGCCGAAGAAAAGGGTTCTTCGGCATCTCAAAAATCAATCTTCCTGCCCTTCATAAAAAGGCGTATATTTCCACATAATGACTGCGTCCTCGTGGGTATCGGGGTAATAATTTTTCCGCAGACCTTCGGCACGGTAACCATGTTTATGGTACAGATGCTGGGCGGGAGCGTTGCTGATACGCACCTCCAGGGTAATGCCAATCATTTCTTTTTCCATGGCAACCTGTTCCAGCTGTGCCATAAGGGCGTCACCAATGCCCTGTTTCCGGTAATCTTCCAGCACCGCCACATTGGTGATATGGCCTTCGGTGATGACATGCCACATACCTGCATAGCCAACGATTTTCCCGTCTGCCACTGCCACATAATAAATGGCAAGGTTATTTTCTGTCATTTCCCGTTCAAAGTCTTTCCGTGTCCAGGGAATAGAAAAAGTCGCTTCTTCCACAGCCAACACGCCGTCAATATGCTCCACTGTCATGGGGATGATTTCAAACATGTTCCGCTGCCTCCTTTTCCAGACGTTCTTCTCTTTCCCTTTCTGCCTGGGACTTCCGCAGATAGATCAGTTCCAGTTCGTTGCCGGAAATGGCTTTGCCTTCTTCCGCCATGACTTTGCCGTAAGCCGCCACTGCCGCCGCACGCTGCAAAGCACAGTGAGCAGGCGCAAAGTGGAAGTTCGGATTTTTCGCCAGTTTTTCTTTATGCACCGGCACGCCATCCCCCAGGAAAATCACATCCCGCTGAAAAGAAAGGGCTTTGTCGATGATGACTTCAATGCTTTCTGCCATATATTCTGTCAGAGGCACCAGTTTTTCTCCCTGCCATTCATAGAAACAAGCATAAACCTGCTGCCGTCTAGCGTCCATAATGGGGCAGACAATAGCACCCGTCATAAACATATGATATGCCAGAGCATCCAAAGTGGGAACGGCAAGAAGGGGCTTGTTCAGTCCCAGACAAAGACCTTTTGCCGTTGCGGCGCCGATGCGCAGCCCTGTAAAAGAGCCGGGGCCAACAGCGCAGGCAATATAATCCACATCTTTGGGATCGGTATTTGTTTTTTCGCAGATTTCCGCCACCATAGGCAGAATGGTCTGGCTGTGTGTCAGTTTATCATTCTGGGTAAATTCCCCAATGAGTTTCTCATCTTCAATAAGGGCAGCGCTTGCAGTCTGTCCTGATGTATCGATTGCCAGTATTTTCATGCTTCCACCTCCTGCCGCAGGGTAATTCTGCGATAGTCCTCGCCTTTTGCAAAATCCTTTTCCACTGTCAGCCAGATGGCTTCCTTTGGAATCAGGTCGGGGAACAGTTCCGCCCATTCCACCAGGCAGACACCGTCGCCGAAAAAGTATTCTTCGTAGCCAATGTCGTCCATTTCTTCCTCACAGGAAAGACGGTACACATCAAAATGATAAAAAGGCAGGCGTCCGTCATGGTATTCATTGACAATGGTAAAGGTAGGGCTGGTGACGTGATCTGTCACCCCAAGCCCTGCCGCAAAGCCTTTGGTGAACACCGTTTTTCCGGTACCCAGATCCCCTGTCAGGCAGTAGATCTGTCCCCTTTGGGCATTTTTACCCATTTCTTCTCCCAGAGCCGCCGTTTCCGCCGGGCTGTGGGTTTCCCAGATTTTTTCCATAATAGCCCCCCAGTTTCTCTTTAGTACATGAAGATGGCTGTGATGCCTGTATCGATTTCTTTGGATTCGTTGCCATCGTAGTAGTACAGATCGCCTTTATTGGCTGTATAATCATAGTTCTTCAGATAAGCCAGCTTGCCGTTGTATTTGTACTGCATGCTGTAAACGCCAGTGTCGATAAGTGTATCTTCGCCATTTGCAATTACATGCAGATCGCCATTGCCATTTTCCTGGTCGATGTTGTTGATATAGTATACAGCATCGCCATCCGCAGCAAAGTGTACGCCGCCAACGCTTTCCACTTCTGTGGGGTCGCCACCGTTCCAGATACCCATGGTACCCAGACCGTTTTCATAATCCTTGAAGTATCCCACATCATGTGTGGTGCCAAGGAAGTCTGCCACTTCCACATTTTCCATTGTGAAAGAAGGTTCTGCGCCTAGTTTGCCAATATTCAGTGTTGTTGCGCCGGTCATGGTATCTGTTTCATAATAACCTACCATGGTGCCGTCGTCAGAAAGGAATACATTGGCAGGAGAAATGTTGCTGCCGGAAAGCTGCCAGCTGCCGCCGGTAGCGTTGACTACCAGGATTTTCGGTTCTGTATACATCAGGCTCATATAATAGCCCTGTTCCGCATCTTCCAGACTTCCCAGCTGGGAAATAGGCATTTTTTCCATATCGCCTGCTGCGTAGCATACAGCATAAGGTCTGTCATTTTCCAAGGATACGGCAGAGATGGTGTCAGAAGCCACTTCTGTCAGTTTGCCGTTGCTGTAGATATATACTTTCTGGAGCACAGGTTCAATGCCTTCGCCGCCTTCCATGGCTGTACGGATGGCATCACGCTGCAGTTTTGCCTGATAAGCATCGCCGTCTGCTTCTGTCAGCAGTGCATCGCTTTCTTCCAGATCGTCTTCAATGATAGATTCATATGTCACCAGACCTTCTGTAGGACCCATCAGCAGCACATCTTTGCCGTTGGGCATTACTTCCAGATAAGTCACTTCATCCATGATTTTCACAGGTTCTGTGCCGTAAGCATAAACGAATGCGGCATAGCCTTCGCCTTCTGCCCCTGCGAAATAGATTTCGTCTGTATCGCTGGTCATCATAGCTGTTGCAGCGTTTTCATGGAGGCATACAGCTTCTTCGCCTTCGGCTGTGCCTTTTACGTAAAGGGCTGTGCCATTGTCACCGCTCTTGCTATACATCACAAAGCTGCCGTCGTTGCTGATGGCATAAGAGCCGCTTTCTGCCAGAATATTGGATTCCACCAGTGTGGAAGTGCCGTTTACAAACTGATACAGATCAGCCGCGCCATCTGCGGTTGTTTTTACAAAAATGGCAGCTGCGCCGTCTTTTGTAGGCATATAGTCCGCTACAGCTTCGCCCACCAAAACGCCTTCGCTGTCTGCGCCGACACCTTTGTAATACAGGTCAAAAGTACCGTCTGTCCGTACGTTGGTGCTGTAGTACAGACCGCTGCCGTCTTCATTGAATGTGGTACCCCATGCAGAATAGTACTGGTTGTACTGACCACCGGCAGAAATGCCTTCTGCTGCCACATAAGCGTCATTTTCCAAGTCATAAATATACAGATTATTGTCCTTTGCATAGGCAATACCTTTGTCTGCATGGACTTCACCAACAGGACCCACCATTTTCCAGCACAATGCCAGAACGCCGATGAACACCAGCAGGCCTACAATGATGCCGACGATGTTGCTGCCGGATTTTTCAGGCGCAGCCTTCTGCACAGGTGTTTCCTCTGCCACAGGTTCTGCAGCAGGTTCCTCTGCCGGTTCTGTTGTTTCTTCTGTTGCTTCTTCCACTGTTTCTTCAGCGGCTGTTTCTTCCTTTACATCTTCTGCTGTCTGTGCCGCTTCTTCTGCGCTCTGCACTTCTTCCGCTGCCTTTGTTTCCTCGGGCATCTGCTGTGCCTGATCCTCCGTCAGGGAAAGATCCTTCTTTTCTTCGTCCATATTTCAGGAACCTCCTTCAATTAAAAATATCTGTTTTTGACAGCCAACACTGTCCGCCCCAGCCGTTTCGTTTTCCGCATTGCCGGACTGTTTACAGACCGACACAAAAAAACAGGCACGTCAACAACCAGCCGCTTTTTCTGCCGTTGTTTTCCCTGCCGTTTCTGTTTCCGTTTTCTGCCAAAAAACAGCCTTTTTCCAACAGAAAATCCGCTGTGCAGCATTTTCCAGAAAAAAAGACCGTCTTTGCCATATTTTTCTATCATTTTGAAATTCAGATTCATCATGATTCCCCTTCCCGAAACCGGTACTTTATTATACCACAGTTATTTCATCGTTACAAGAAAAGGGACTTTTTCAAAGGAAATTCTCATCTTCTATGGAAAAAACAGTAAATTATTAAAAAATTATTAACAATCGTAAAAAATGCGTAACTTTTAGTTTACAAATTTTGGATTATTTAGTATACTAATTCAGGATAAAAAAGACAGAAAGGTGATCTCATGGCAGAAAATCAAAACTTCTCCAAAGATAACAATACAGAAAACATTCTGACAGAAAATACAGAACTTACAGAAAATACAGAACTTACAGAAAATACGGAAAACACAGCATCTGCAGAAAACACACAGGCAGAAGCAAAGGCGGACAAGCATCTGATTACACTGCATCTGTCCCACAAAAACGGTTCCAAAACCCTGCACCTGAAAAAAGGTCACATCATTGCTGCATCTGTAGCGGCATTATTGGTACTGGGCGGCGGCGCTTATGCAGGTGTTTCCTATCTGCAGACCCAGAACCGTCTGACAAACTCTCAGCAGCAGCTGGCAGAAATGGAAAAAGAAAACCGTAAACTGACTCAGCGCACAGAAATGCTGGAAAACGAAAACGAAGAATATACCCAGCACATCAACGAAATCCAGATGAAAACAGAAGAACTGGAAAACAAAATGACCGAGCTGGAAAACACCAAACAGAGCCTTGCAGAAGAAATCAATAACATGAGCGGCAGCACCACTTCCACTACAACTACCGAAAGCACAGAAGAAGCTGCTGCAAGCAACGACACTGCTTCCGCAGAAGCGGATCTTTCCACTGCATGCCTTTCCATTCTGGAAAACGGCAGTACATCTCAGTCCGGTGAAAAAACATTCACCACCATCGTCACAACTTCTTACAACAAGGCAACTTCCCTTTCCGCTCAGCTGGATAAAATGAATGTGATGCTGGATCTGACAGGCGCTTCCTTCGTGGATGTGGCAACAAACGTAACAGAAACACTGGCACAGTACAGCAACGTACCTATGGGCTATCCTGTAGAAGATTATGTGATGTCCACAGAATTCAATCCTGACGGTGATCCTACCATCAGCGACGGCCGTGTGCATAAAGGCGTTGACCTTTCCACCAGAAGCCAGATCGTCCCCATCACCGCAACAGCGGCAGGTACTGTTGTAGAAGCTACTTACCATGATGACTATGGTTATTATGTAAAAATCGACCACGGCAACGGCTTTACTACACTGTATGCTCATAACTCCGAAAATCTGGTAGAAGTTGGCGACACTGTGAAAAAAGGCGATGTCATCGCTATGACTGGTTCCACAGGCATGTCCACTGGTGTTCACTGCCACTACGAAATTCAGCTCAACGGCATTTACCAGAACCCGAAAGACTACGAATAATCCAAATATGACAGGCAGACCTTAGGTACTGCTTTCTAAGAAAAGAAATATAGCTGGAATCCTTGAAAAAGGGTTCCAGCTTTTTTATTTTGTCAGGATTTTATTCTATTCCAGGATTGTTCCATTTTTTGTAAAAAATCCCTGCGCAAAATCCTACCTTTTCACTTTGCCATATGGTAGAATAGGCATACAAAGGGGATCTTCCTCTAATCTTAAAGCAATCTTAAAGATTTTTTCCCTGTTTTCTTAAAGGGAATATTGATACAATAAAAGCAGAAATTTGGAGGTGTATGAACCATGTATAATATCTTGATTTGTGACGACGAAAAGGACATTGTGTCCGCTTTGTCCATTTACCTTTCTACGGAAAATTATAAAATCTTCACGGCATTTACGGGAAAAGAAGCATTGGACGTTGTTGCCCATAACGACATCCATCTGGTGCTTATGGACGTGATGATGCCACAAATGGACGGTATTTCCGCCACAGCAAAACTGCGGGAACAGTATAACATTCCCATCATCCTGCTGACAGCGAAAAGTGAGGACAGCGACAAAATCCTGGGACTGAACATCGGCGCTGACGACTACATCACAAAGCCTTTCAATCCCATTGAGGTTTTGGCAAGGGTAAAATCCCATCTGCGCCGCTACACTTCTTTGGGCGGCATGGCAAAAAAAGCTTCCCATCTGGTCATTGGCGGCATCGATCTGGATGATGATTCCAAGACTGTTACCGTAGACGGAGAACCTGTTTCCCTGACACCCAGTGAATACAACATCCTGAAACTGCTCATGGAAAACCCCGGACGGGTATTTTCCTCCAATCAGATCTATGAACAGATCTGGAACGAGGACGCTTATGGCTCCGGCAGTGTCGTAGCCGTTCATATCCGTCACCTTCGTGAAAAAATCGAAATCAACCCTTCTGAACCCCGTTACCTGAAAGTGGTTTGGGGCTTAGGCTATAAAATGGAGAAGGAGGCGAAGGAATGACAAAAGTGACCCACAATCTGGGAATCAAAGTGACATGCATCTTTCTGGTGATGATCACAGGCATAACCGCCTTTTTCAGCATTGTCGGGATATTGTTCGCCGGAGAAAGCGGCATTTTCAGCGATCAGAAAAAATCCTATTATGATACGCCTTGGTGCGAAAATACCACCTACAGTTATTCCGATAACGTGGTGCGCTGGTATATAGACGGCGCGGAACCAGAAGAAATTGCCAGCATTTTTTCCAACGGCAAAACCAATTTTGCCTTTGAGCTATATGACTACAATGGCAATCTGATTATAACCAGCGAAATGCCGGAAAAAATCGGTCTGACTACATCTTATTCTTTCTATTACAATGACGCGCGAGATATCAACGGCGAATATACTTATTTTGATAATGCCGTTGCTTATACCGTTGTAGGCTATGTGGCAGACCCTCTTTCAGCGCCGGATAACTACTGGCTCAGCTACCGGCTCTATAATCTGACCATGTCATTGGGTTACTGGCTGTTCCTCATCGCCCTTGTGAGTCTGCTCATACTGGCTGCATCTTTCATTTACCTGCTTTGTGCCGCAGGGCATCGAGGAGAAAGTGAAGAAATTGTTCTGAACGTACAGGATCGCATTCCTCTGGATATTTACCTGCTGCTATGGTTTGGCATAACATCCTTGACCATGGGCATCCTTTCCGGCGGCGCTTATTACGGTGATCTGGACGTTTCCCGTATGATGTCCGTCTTTTTCGGATTTTTCATACTGGAAGCCCTCTTGCTGGCTTTGATCATGACCATGTCCACCCGTCTGAAAAAAGGCGGCTGGTGGCGGAATGCTCTTACATACTACGTCGTGAAATTTTTCTGGCAGATATGTAAAGCCATCCTCAGCACCATCGGTGACGCCATTCATGCTTTGCCCAGCACATGGAAGGTTGCAGTAGGCTGGCTGGTGGTTTCTTCCATCTATCTTACCAGCACCTATGCGGCAGGCGTTGTGATGATACTGAATTTTGTCCTGCTCATTGTGTTCTGTTCCATTGCGGCACAGTGGCAGAAACTGAGCCGAGCCAGCAAACAGCTTTCCGCCGGCAATCTGGAATATAAAGTAGATACACGCCGCATGTTCCGTTCCTTCCGCCAGCACGGGGAAGATTTGAACAATATTTCTGAAGGCATTGCCATTGCCCTGAATCAAAAAATGAAGAGTGAACGTCTGCGGACAGAGCTCA